>WFOP01000161.1 GCA_015487985.1 Hyphomicrobiales bacterium | reverse complement strand
GTGACGGGGGGGGCTCTGGAACGCCGGTGGTTTTGATTTCGGCACACGGGGATATTCCCATGGCGGTAAAGGCCATGCAGCATGGCGCTTACAGCTTTATTGAAAAACCGTTTGAGCCGGAGCGTCTGCTTCGGGTGCTTAAAAACGCAGCCGTTTTGCATCGGCAAAATCAACAGAACGAGCGACTTCGTGCGCGCCTGTTTGACCTGTCCGGGCTGGACCGGATTCTATTGGGAAAAACCCAGGTAATTAAGTCTTTGCGTGAAAGCATTCTGGACCTTTGTGATTTTGATGCGCCGGTGATGCTGTTGGGGGAAACGGGGACCGGCAAAGAGCTGGTGGCGCGGGCCTTGCACGATCTGGGCGCGCGGGCCGGGGCGCCTTTTATCGCTGTCAACTGCGCCACTATTCCGCTGGAGCAGTTTGAAGCCATGATGTTCGGGGTGGCGGGGGGAGAAAGCGGTCTTTTTTCTGCGGCGGACACGGGCACTTTGTTTCTGGATGAAATCGGAAATTGCCCGAATGAAATTCAAACAAAGCTGTTGCGGGTCATTGAAACACAGGAGTTTTGCGAACTTGGTTCTTCCCAGCTTATCCGGGTGAACTTGCGGATTGTTTCAGCCTCCAACGAACAATTGGAGCGAGCGGTGGAGGCGGACAAGTTCCGTCAGGACCTGTTGTTTCGTCTGAACAATGTGGTATTGCAGCTTCCTCCGTTGCGCGAGCGGAGCGAAGATATTCCCCTGTTGTTCACTCATTTTCTGACCCAGCATGCACAGGTTTATGAGACCGCGATCCCGCAGGTGGATGCGGGGGATTTGTCGGCCCTGTTATCCCATGACTGGCCGGGAAACGTGCGCGAACTTCGCCATGTGGCTGAACGGCGGGTTTTGCTGGCCCGGCGCGGGCGTGGTTCGGTTAGCGAAGCCATCAGGCCGGACAATGAGGGGGAGGATGTGCCCCATTCATTGCGTGGAGCCGTGGCGATTTTTGAAAAACAACTGATTGGCAATGCCATCATCAGCCATCAGGGGCGAATGGATGCGGTTGCCGAGGCGCTGGGGATTGGTCGGCGTACGCTGAATGAAAAAATTGTCAAACTGGGGCTGAATAAAGCAGAGCTGATTGAAGGGTGACAAGATTCCTTTGCGGATTTCCGCAGGGGGATTTGCTGCTGTGTGCGGATTTCTTCATTGGGGGCGCTGGCTGGCTGGGCTATGAGGGTGTATAAAAGCGTATTCAGCGTATCTGGACTGCGTCAGGCTTTGGTAAAGTCAAAGCCACAGCACAGTCTTTCGTTTGTGTGTGTCAAATATCCGTTTAATCGGTGACACGCTCTGGTCTTTAATTTTCAGGAGGAAAAAATATGAACATGAAAACCTTTAAGATGATGGCGATTAGTGTGGCGGCGATTGCTGTTGCCAGTGAATCCATCGCTGTTGAGTGGAATGTTTCGCTTTGGGGGAAACGGCGCGCATTTACCGAGCATGTGGAGAAACTTGCTGAACTGGTGGACGCAAAAACCGGCGGTGAATTTACGCTGAATATTTCCTATGGCGGCCTGTCCAACAACAAAGAAAACCTGGATGGAATTTCCATTGGTGCCTTTGAAATGGCACAGTTCTGCGCCGGTTATCACGCGGATAAGAACCCCTCGATTACAGTTCTGGAACTGCCGTTTCTGGGGGTGACATCATTGGAAATGGAACGTGAAATTTCGCAGGCTGTTTATAAGCACCCCGCTGTTGCTGCCGACCTTGGCCGCTGGAATGCAACCTTGCTGATGCCGTCTCCCCTGCCGCAGTACAATATTATCGGCGTGGGTGAGGCGCCGCGAACGCTGGCGGATTATGACGGGTTGACAGTGCGCGCCACAGGCGGAATTGGCCGGGCGATGGAAGCTGTTGGAGCTGTGCCCACTTCCATGTCTGCAACCGAGGTGCGGCAGGCGCTGGATAGTGGCGTGGTGAAGGCTGTTGCTTTTGCTCCCCATGCACATATGGCATTTGGTACGGTTGAAAACGCCAAATGGTGGACCACCAACCTCAATCCGGGCACTGTGAACTGTCCTGTTGTTGTGAATTCTGATGCGCTGGCTGCTTTAAGCGATTCTCAACGCGATGCGTTGCTGGGGTCGGTGGATGAAGCTCTGGATTATTACATTGATACCTACAATGGCAAAACCATGGATGCATGGGGTCCGCTTCTGGAGGAAAAAGGCATTGAGCAAATCACCTATGATGAAGACGCTCTTGCTGCTTTCCGTGACGCGGTGGCCGGCCCTGCAGCTGAAGCATGGATTGAAGAAAACAATGCCCGCGGGCTTCCGGCTCAAGAGCTATATGACCTTGTAACCGGTATGACTTCCAAGTAACCGGTTGAAAAATATCACCTGTCGCCGATAGAAATACTGGCGGCAGGTTTTGTTTGAAGGGGAAGACAATGTCAGGCTCATCTTCAGTTCTGGAAGACAATTCATTACTCAGCAAAATAGATCGCGCGCTTTTCAAGCTTGAGAGCGTGTTTGCCTTGATGAGCGGATTGGCAGTTTTTTCCCTTATGTTATTGGCGGTTGTCAGTGTTGGTGGCCGACATGTATTTAATCAGCCGGTGCCTGGATATGTTGACTGGATCGAGCAGGCAATGCCCCTGATTGCCTTTATGGGCATTTCTTATGTGCAGCGGGTTGGCGGGCATATCCGCATGGATATTGTGGTTGGCCGACTAAAAGGGCGGCCATTGTGGGTTTTTGAATTTATCACCACATTGGCGATGTTTATTTTGATGGTGCTGATCGTGTGGGGGGCGTTTGCGCATTTTCAGCGTTCGTTTGATTTTGCCGCCCCTTTATGGAGCCGCGACAGTTCCCTTGATATCAGATTACCTCTCTGGCCAATGAAATTATTGGTTCCCGTTGCTTTTTCTGTGCTTGTATTGCGTTTGTTCCTGCAATTGTGGGGATATTTGAGCGCCATTATTTCAGGCACCAACTCGCCGATTGCGGTGCCCCTGGTTGAGGATGCCGCAACGGTTGCGGCCAAAGAAGCAGAAACCGTTTCCGGTTTTGATGATGAAATGGGTGAGAACAAGCAGGAGCGC
>WFOP01000160.1 GCA_015487985.1 Hyphomicrobiales bacterium | reverse complement strand
CGTAAATTCAGGGGACGATTTGAGTAATATGCGCAAGTTCTTTTTCGCAAATCAGGTCGAGAACACCGAGAGCATTTATGAGGATTTACAAGACCTTGTGGTCGCTTACGCGGATGGGGTTTGCGATGCCATCAGTGCGCCGGCATCGTTTTTGCAATCCGTGCGCCGCACGTTGGACGAACCCGGAATTCACCGGATCATGCCTGAATATATTTCCAAAGCCCCCTTTGGCCCCACGGTCAAAGAGGGGGATGATCAATGGGCCAATATTATCCGCTGGACCCTTTTTGCGCTCATCAATGCCGAGGAGTTGGGTGTTGGCTCGCAAAATCTGGACTCGATGTTGTCAGCCCGCACGCCGGCAATTCGACGGCTGTTGGGATTGGAACAGGATTTTGGTGCGCCATTGGGCCTGCCCGCCGATTGGATGCAACAGGTTATCCGCTCGGTGGGGAACTATCGTGAACTGTTCGACCGTCACTTTGGTGCCCAGACCGGCGCTGAAATGTTGCGCGGCCCAAATGCGCTCTGGTCCCAGGGCGGATTATTGTACGCGCCGCCAATCAGATGAATATAACCAGTGGGTTAGATGTATTTGACGCTGTATGGAACAAAGCCCGAATATGTTCGCATTTGCCCCTTAAACCGGTTGTCCGTCCGGCCCCAGAACCGGCAACAATCCGGGAATGCCCCATTCGGCCCATGACCCGTCATAAACACGCATGGAATCAATCCCCAATTCCGCCAGTGCCAGATTGAGCAAAGGCGCGGTTACGCCGGATCCACAAGTGGAAATAATGGGCATTGAAAGATCAATTCCCGCCGCTTCAATACGTTTGACAAGCGCCCCGGTTTCAATGAGCTGACCGTTTTCAATCAGGTCGGCAAAGGGCAGGTTTATGCTCGTGGGCATATATCCTGAACGCAAGCCCGGGCGCGGTTCTGCCTCAAGCCCGGCAAAACGCATGTTGGAGCGCATATCAACAATTTGTGTCTGAAGTGAAATCTTGTTGGCAATTATACACCTGAGCACGCCTTGTTTGTCCACAACCAGTTCAGGGGCAAACTCTGCTTGGAAATGGCGTTGTGTCTGCAAGCTGTTGCCTTGGTGCAGGGGGCGGTTTTCAGCCATCCATTTGGGCAGCCCCCCCTCCAGAACATAGCAGTTACGGGCCCCCATGATCTTGAAGTTCCACCAGACACGGGCCGCTGAAAATAACCCCGCACTGTCATAAATGATAATAGTATTTGTTTCGCGGATTCCCAGATCACCGACCATTTTTGAAAATTTGTCAGGGCCGGCAACCATATGCGGCAAATCAACAGATGTATCTGCAATGACATCCAGATCAAAATATACGGCGCCGGGAATATGGGCCGCGAGGAATTCTGCCCGGGCATTTCGTTCGGCATTGGGCAGATACCATGAAGCATCAACAATACAAACATCCGGGCTGCTCAAATGCGCGGCCAGCCAATCAGTGTCGACAAAAGGTGAGGGGATGCCCATTTTAATCTCTTACATCAAGGTGCAGATACACGCGTCTGTTTTGTTTGCCTTTTTTCTGGATTTTGCCAATGCTGACCGGGCCGATTTCTCCGGTTCGGGCAACATGGGTTCCCCCGCATGGTTGAAGGTCGATATAGTTCTGCATGTCCCCGATGCGCACAAGCCGCACCTGACCCTGCCCAACCGGCGGCTTAACTTTCATCGTTTTGATCATGCCCGGGTTCGCCGCCATTTCCTCATCACTGATCCATTCGGCGCTTACTGGAAGGTTTGCTTTAATCCAGTCATTGAGCTGTTGGGTATACTGCTCGATATTGTCCGGCACTTCCGGCATGTCAAAGTCCAGTCGGCTTTTGTCCGCACCAATTGATCCCCCGGTCACCGGGAAGGGGAAACAAACGGAAAGAAGGTGCAAAGCCGTGTGCATTTTCATTAGGTTATAGCGATATTTCCAGTCCAGTTCGCAAATGACTTGTTCGCCCGGCTCAAGCTGCCAGTCGCCTGCTTCGCTCTGGTGCAAAATCTCTGATTTGTCGTTTGTAAGAATGGTGTTGCGAATGGGGATGAGTTGATCCGAACTCGTGCGAATATTGCCTCTGTCCCCCGGTTGCCCCCCCGATTGTGCATAAAATATCGTCTGATTGAGAACGATGCTGCCATCTTCATGGACCTGGGTGACCACAGCGCCATTTTCGCGCAAATAGCTGTTGTCTCTAAATTTCAGTATTGTTGCCATCTCAGTTTTCCGGCTCCAGAATATTCTGGATATCCAATGCTGATTTTTTGCTCAGCCACTCAGGAACGGGCAAAGATTTTTCTTCAAGAAAATCCGGGTTGAACAGTTTGGACTGATACCGGTTCCCATAGTCGGCCAGAATGGTCACGATGGTGTTGCCCGGTCCCATTTCTTTGGCCATGCGAACAGCCCCCGCAATATTGATGGCGCTTGAACCGCCAAGGCACAGGCCTTCGTGCTGCAAAAGGTCGAAAATGAACGGCAACGCTTCGGTGTCTGAAATTTGGTATGCCATATCAATTGCCAGCCCTTCAAGGTTGCCCGTTATGCGCCCCTGTCCAATTCCCTCTGCGATTGAACTGCCCTCAGAGGACAACGTTCCTGTAGTATAATAGGAAAAGAGCGCCGCCCCTTCCGGGTCTGCAATTCCAATCCTGATCGAGGGATTGGCGGCGCGCAAAGCCATGGCGACCCCGGCAAGGGTGCCCCCGGTTCCTGCCGCGCAAATAAACCCGTCAACTTTCCCCCCGGTCTGGGTGAAAATCTCCGGCCCTGTCCCTTCGATGTGAGATTGCCGATTTGCCAGATTGTCAAACTGGTCGGCCCAGATTGCACCCGCCTCCAATTCGTCATCGAGCTTTTGCGCAAGCCGCCGGGATAATTTGACGAAATTATTGGCATTTTTATACGGAACCGCTGGGACTTCAATCAGTTCAGCGCCATTAAGGCGCAGCGCAGCTTTCTTCTCTTCTGATTGGGTTTCAGGAATGACGATAACCGTTTTAAACCCCAGGGCATTGGCCACCAGGGACAGCCCGATTCCGGTGTTGCCTGCAGTCCCCTCCACAATTGTGCCCCCGGGCTTGAGTGCGCCCGATTTAATGGCCGCATTTACAATATATAGAGCGGCACGATCCTTGATGGATTGGCCCGGATTGAGAAATTCGGCCTTCCCCAGAATTTCGCAACCCGTCAAATCCGAAACAGCGTTCAGCCGCACCAGAGGCGTGTTACCGATCAGATCAATAACGGAAGAATTAACGCTCACAAATCAGCTCCTGTTTTAGTTGAGCAAAAACTAGGAGCCAATCTGCAACAAAGCAAGCAGGTTTGTATAACGAGCATCACATTGTCACAAATCAAACCCATCCAGCCGCATGAAAAAATCGCACGCAACACCATGTGCAGGCAGACGATTCCTGATGCAATGTTTATGTCGCTCGGATACTAAATACTGACCTAAGTCGGCTTATCTTCTTGGGGTGGATTATCTTCTTCCGGCTGAGTTTCTTCCTCTTCGGCAGGTACTGGATCTGTGCCTGAATTTGCTATGTTCAAATTGACTACTTTGTTGTCATTCACGCCGCAAATTTCTAAATGTTTTGCCGGGTCAGAAACCAAAAGCCCCAAACACATAATTGCGTGTTCGAAATCAGCCACGACATCATTTGCTTTTGCTGGAACAGTTGAAACAGGAAGCATAATAGCGCCAAACAACGCGGCTGTGGAAACGGTTTTGATTGTTCTTGCGCTCAAAATGGATATTCTTTTCATGGTACCTCTCCCAGATTGATAGAAAAAGTTATAATTCGCCCCTGTTTGGGAATGTTGCACGATTTTAGGTGTTGGTCAAAAGTTACATTGGATTTAGTTAACTATCAAAATGTGGAATTTGAATATCCGCAATACCCGCAATACCGCATTGTTAAGAAAGGTTTGTTGCAAAATCTCCCGGTCCGCAACAGGCAATCTTACGCCACCAGTTTTTTAATCTTTTCAATAGAATCAGCTTGCGTAAAACAGGAAATAACGGCGCGTGCTTCGCTGAAATCTGACCCCAAAGTATACACACCGGGTGAAACAAGGCAGGGCACCCCGGCGCCGGTGCATGAAAGCAATCCGTTGCGCGAATCTTCAAGGCCCACACATTGGGCAGGGGGCAGCCCCAATCGCGAAACCGCCAAATCAAAGACGTCGGACGCGGGCTTTTTGTTTTTAACTTCATCCCCTGCAGCAATTACTTCAAATACCTCATCCGCAGGTTTGTTAAAACACGCCAGCGCTAGGCAGTCGACATTGGGGCGGTTGGTGGTGGTGGCAATTGCCAGACGGACGCCACAACGTTTGGCATCTTCAATCAGCTCTGCAATTCCTGCGCGTAACTGAATGCCGCCGCTGGAAATTATG
>WFOP01000159.1 GCA_015487985.1 Hyphomicrobiales bacterium | reverse complement strand
CTTCCGATTTAGGGGACATTGTGCGCAGCGTGGATTGGCGGGGATACAGATTGTGGCGCCCAAATCCATCATGGCCTGCGCAAAATCCCCGGCCCGGTCCGGCACATGGATTTGCACAAATTGGCGAATTTCATTTTTTGCCTGACCTATGGGCTTTTGCAAGGCCAGGAACCGTGCGCTTACCCGCTCCACATTACCATCAACAACGCCAATTTTCTGATTGAAACAAATGGCGGCGATGGCGGCACTGGTATAAGGACCGATGCCGGGCAGCTTTTGCAACCGGGCGGCATCGGTTGGAAATTCTCCGGCAAACTGCTCAGATACAATCCGGGCGCAGGCGTGCAAATTTGTGGCCCGCGCATAATAACCAAGACCTGCCCAAGCTTTGAGTATTTCCTCAAGTGGTGCGCCGGCAAGGTCGTGAACATGGGGCCAGCGGCTTAAAAAGCGCATATAATAGTCTTTGACCGTGGCCACTGTTGTTTGCTGGAGCATAATCTCGGAAAGCCACACCCGATAGGGGTCCGCCAACGTGCCGCAAACTGCATCCTCCGGACGAACCCGCCAGGGTAAATCGCGCGCGTTTTTGTCATACCAGTGTAAAAGGGCGGCTGCGTCCAAGGCGATATTCCAATATTTGAATTTTGTGCGTACCTATAGTGAGCCGCACACTGATTGTGCAAGCATACGATACACAAAAAGCCTTTTGGAAATTACCCGCCACAAGTGCTAAGCTATATCCCATGAGTACACGGGGAACAAAATTGAACAAATCCCAGGCGGCCAAAAGGTCGGGGAAAACCATCGGGGTTGGCGAACTGGTGGGCAAGCTGATTGATCCGGCATTAAAAAAACGCGGATTTGCCAGCCGGGATATCCTGGAAAACTGGCATATTATTGCGCCGCCGCCCTATAATGAAGTGAGTGTGCCCGACCAGTTGAAGTGGCGACGCGGTATGGCAGCCTCGAATGGAGCTATCCTGATTTTGCGGTGTCACGAAGGGCATCGGCTGGCTTTGGCCCATGACCATGAACGCATTGCGGGGGCGGTCAACCGGTATTTTGGCTATGTGCTGGTGGAGGCGGTAAAACTCTCCCCCCACCCGTTCAGCGCACGTTCAGACACGTCCCGCCAGATTGTCCGGGAACCGAGCCTGCAAACAAAACAAAAAGTGGATGCCGCGCTCAACAATGTAGAAGATGAGGGGCTTAAGCAGGCCCTTGCAAAACTGGGATACGCAATGATGGAAAGACGCCAATAAATCTTTATCCGGCTATTTTGCCCCCCTCCCTTCACGCATCTGTGAATGCCTCATACCTTAATGATATAATGTGCCCTTTTATCACCAACTTGCATATGCAATATGTGTCTCAAATCTTTGAAAATGGAGAACTGACGTGAATATTACCCGCCGCAACGCCCTTATCCTGACTGCTGCCGCCTCGACGGCGAGCATTGCAGGAATATCAACCCGAGCATATTCGGCAGAAGGGGATATTTACAACGTCGACAGCCTCATGAATCCGACCGGCTGGACCGATCGTGCAATCCTTGGAGCTGAAGACGCAAAAGCCACCATGATCGAATATTCTTCACCCACCTGCCCTTTTTGCGCATCATTTCACGCACAAACCCTGCCCCAGGTGAAGTCCGACTTGATTGAAACCGGCAAGACCCGCTACATTCTTCGCCCCTTCGTACGCAATGTGCTTGATGCGGTGGTCTTTATGCTGGCGGATGCCTCGGGTGAGGGATATCATGATGTGGTATCCACATATTTCAGCACTCAGGCGGAATGGTCACGTTCAGAAGCCCCCCGGGATGCCTTGTTGGCCATTGCATTGCAGCTTGGATTTACTGAGGAAACCTTTGAAAGCGCCTTGACGAATCAGGAACTTTTCGCAGGGATGGAGGCAGCGCGCGATCAGGCGCTCAATGAGTTTGACCTAACAGGGACGCCTACATTTTACGTCAATGGCAAAATGCTTTCAGGAAATAAGACATTTGGCGATATCTCAGCGGAGATCGAAGCCGTTCAGGGCTAAACATGTCTCAAATAATAACGCAGGTGCAGAATGATTTTTCAGCGCCTGCGTTTGCATGGTTTCAAAAGCTTTTGTGATGCAACCGATCTGGTTTTAGAATCAGGGCTGACCGGCGTCGTTGGTCCCAACGGATGCGGCAAATCCAATCTGGTGGAAGCCATGCGCTGGGTGATGGGGGAAAGTTCCTATAAAGCCATGCGCGCTTCGGGCATGGATGATGTGATTTTCTCAGGCTCCTCCAATCGACCCGGGCGCAATTCGGCTGAGGTCACCCTTGTCCTGGACAATACAGACCGCACTGCCCCAAGTGCACTCAATGATGCCGATATTCTCGAAGTCACCCGCCGGATTGAGCGGGAAAACGGCTCCGTTTACAAAGTCAACGGCAAGGATGTGCGGGCACGCGACGTTCAGCTTTTATTTGCAGATGCCTCAACGGGGGCCCACTCCCCGGCACTGGTACGCCAGGGCCAAATTGGCGAACTGATTGCCGCCAAGCCGGTTAAAAGGCGGGCTTTGCTTGAAGAAGCCGCCGGAATTTCAGGACTATATTCACGACGGCACGAAGCAGAACTTCGCCTTCGGGGGGCTGAAACCAATCTTGACCGGGTTGATGACATCATCGCCCAGGTGGAGGGACAGCTTGACACCCTCAAACGTCAGGCGCGCCTTGCGGTACGATACAGAAACATTTCCGGAGATATTCGCAAGGCCGAAGCCGCACTGTTTCATGTGCGCTGGGTCGCGGCGCGGGTTGCAGAAAAAGAAACCGAAGCCGCTCAGGGGCAGATGGTTTCCAGGCTGGCGGACGCAAACCATATGGAGCGAAAATCCGCCAAAGCGCTGGAACTGGCAGAACAGGGGCAACAGCCTTTGCGCGAAGCGGAGGCAAAAGCGGGGGCGGCCGTACAACGGCTGACTATTCTGCGCGAACAACTGGAGGTGGAAATCCAGCGCGCCGGAACACAACAGGCGGACCTGGAAAACCGAATGAAGCAGATTTCAGGGGATCGCGAGCGCGAAACCCGGCTGGTGGAAGAAAGCCGGCAGACCTTGAAGGCCTACGAGGTTGAAAAGGCGGAAATGACGGCGCAAAATCTGGAACAGTCAGAGGCGATTGAAGCGGCGCGCGCGGAAGCTGCGCACGCGCAGGCCGAGCTTGAAGAATTTGACAAAACGGTGCGTGCCGATACCGAAGCACTGGCACAATTGCGCGCCCGCCGAAGTCAGGCCGAGCGGTCCGCACAAGACGCACAAACGCGCGCCGCACGTCTTTCCCAACAGATCGAAGATGTCAGCCATGAAGCGGCGAACGTATCTGCGGAACTGGACGGGGATGAGGTTATCGGGCAACGCCGCGAGGAACTGGAAGCGGCCAAAAATCGCTCCCTGATGGCGGAAAAAGCAACCCTTGAGGCAGAAAAGGCAACACGCGGCGCACAAATTGCACTGGATGAGGCACGCCCGGCTTTGGGGGAACTTGAAAGCCAATTGGGCCGGCTTGAAAGTGAGGCTGAAACTCTGGCCCGCGTACTCAACGTTCAGGACAATGAATTGTGGCCCGCAATCGTGGATGCCTTGAAGGTGTCACCGGGCTATGAAATTGCGCTTGGTGCGGCACTTGGAGACGATCTTGAAGCCTCCTCGGACAGTGGAGCGCCGGTCTATTGGGCAACCCCTGGCTCATCCGAAAACGACCCCGAACTGCCCGCTGGTGTAACCCCTTTATCCGAGTTTGTTACCGGGGTGGACAGTCTGAAACGGGGGCTGAAGCAGATTGGGCTGGTGAACGCATCGGATGGCGCACGGCTGATGGGAAGTTTGCAGGCCGGGCAGCGGCTGGTCACTCTTGAGGGGGATTTATGGCGCTGGGACGGGTTGGTTTTCAAGGGTGATGCGCCAAGCCCGGCCGCCCAACGGCTTTCCCAACGTAACCGCCTTGCGGATCTGGATGGCGAAATTTCAAAGGAACGGGCGGATCTGGCGGATGCCAGAGAACGGGTAAAGGCGCTGACAAGCGCCCGCGAGCAAGCGCAAAGCGAGGAGCGCACTCACCGGGAAAACTGGCGTCAGGCTCAGCATGAAATTGCAGATTGTCAAAACCGGCTGGATGTGGCGCAAAAGGCGGTTGGCGATCTGGTCACGCGGAAAAGTGCTTTGGAAGAAGCAAAAATCCGCCTTGCCTCAAGTCTTAGTGAAGCGCAGGAAATTCTTGAGGATGCCCAAAAATCCCTGAGCGAATGTGAGCCGATTGAGGAGGGCGTGGCCCGCAACCAGAAATTGCAGGCGCAATTGCTCCAAAAACGGGAAAAAAGCGATAAGGCACGTCTGGCACTGGGGAATTTTGAGAATGCAAACCGGATGCGCGCCAACCGTATTTCTCAACTGGAAAATGAAATGGCGAGTTGGCAACGGCGCGAAGCAAGCGCCCGCGCTCAACTGGAAACACTGACCAGACGCGAACAGGAAATCGCAGACCAGCTAAAAGCTCTGGCGGAGTTGCCTGACAGTCATTCTCATAAACGCGAGGTGCTGGACAGTCAGCTTGAGGACGCGCGCCACACCCACAAAATCTGTGCCGACAAACTGGCTGAGGCCCAAAGCAACCATCGGGAACTGGATCGGGCCAGCCGTGCAGCGGCCAGCACTTTGGGTGAAGTCAAGGCGGAAATGGCCCGGATCGATGAACGGCTCAAAGGTCTTATCGTTCAACGCCAGCAAATTGAACAGATGATCAGCGAAACCCTCGGGATCATGGCAGAAAAAACAGCCGAGGTCGCCGGCATCAAACCTGAGCACCAGTTGCCGGACGCCTTGCAGACCGAGCGGCGTGTTGAGCGGTTGAAAGCGGAACGCGAGCGACTGGGGGGGGTTAATCTGACGGCTGAAAAAGAAATGAAAGAAGTCGGCGAAAAGCTGGAAATCATGATCAACGACAAGGATGATCTGGTGGCGGCCATTGCCAAACTTCGCACCGGCATTTCCTCTCTTAACCGGGAAGGGCGCACCCGGCTTACTGAAGCATTTGACAAGGTAAACGCACATTTTTCAGACCTTTTCACCTCTCTTTTTGGCGGCGGGACGGCTGAACTTACATTTGTTGAAAGTGATGACCCTTTGGAAGCAGGGCTGGAAATCCTTGCAACCCCGCCGGGCAAAAAACCACAACCGCTTTCGCTTCTTTCAGGGGGCGAGCAGGCGCTAACCGCGCTGGCTCTTATCTTTGCAGTATTTTTGACCAATCCCGCGCCGATTTGTGTTCTTGATGAAGTTGATGCGCCCCTGGATGATGCCAATGTTGAGCGGTTCTGCAACCTGCTTGAGAGCATGCGCCAACGCACACAAACCCGGTTTTTGGTGATTACCCACAACCCGATCACCATGTCACGGGTGGACCGTCTGTTTGGCGTAACAATGGCAGAACGGGGGGTCAGCCAGTTGGTGTCAGTTGATCTTGCAACCGCCCAGGCAACGCAGGAAGCGGGTTAGGCGAATTTCCCTATCGGATAGATTCGCAGGCATCCGCCGGGAAAAAATCGTTTCTGTTTGAATTTAATTTAGTAATTTCAATAAGTTAACGCACTACAGGATTGCTTGACACGGGTATGCACTGACACTATGGTTCCGGCGACTTTGGGGGGGCTTCCTCCAAGGGCAACAGGGCTGGTCAATATGGGGTTCTGAATGGCTGATTCGAAAAAAATCAAATCGGGCAATTCAGTTTCAAGGCGACCTGAAACCGGCGAGTTGGGGGACAAAATCCGACAAGCCAGACGCGAGCGACCCGGAGTTGCAGCCGCCAATGCCATTCGTCAAAGCGAGATGACGGGCATGGGGCGCTCTTTCCGGATGGCTTCGGAGTTTGTTGCCGCTATTATTGTGGCGGCGGCCTTGGGGATGGGACTGGACGCTTTGTTCAACACACAACCAATCTTCATGATTGGAATGATGTTGCTGGGGTTTGGTGCCGGAGTGATGAATGTTTCAAAGGCGGCTGCCGAAATGAATGCGGCAGCGCCAAAACCGGACCCGGATAAACTGGTTCC
>WFOP01000158.1 GCA_015487985.1 Hyphomicrobiales bacterium | reverse complement strand
GCGTAAACGCTGTCGAGCAGGATGGCGCTTGGCTGGCTGGTGCCCGGGGGAGCCAGGTGGAGGCTGAGTTCGCTTGGTTGTGCGCCAGGTTCAAATTGAACCATTAGTTTCAAATCCAGAAATTCGACATCCTGACGCCCGGATTGGGTTTCCCGGTTCAACCATGCTTCAGGAACCTGAATTCTGGTTCCTGCCAGAGTTTTTTGTACAAACGGGGGGGCATAGGTGGAAGGGGTCAATTTTGTTTCCTGTTTGGCATTGGCAATGAGCCAGTAGGCGATGCCCAGTCCTGCCATCAGCAAAATCAATGCGGTTGCCGCCAGATTGAAAAATGTCAGGGGCGAAGTCTGGGCGCTTTTGGGGGAGTGGGACATAGCTGCCTGCAAAGGACTGGTGTTAACCATTCTGGTGGAGTTTTAGTGACACGGAATAGGGCACCTCTTATGCTTAATAAATCATTAACGGACGTCCCGATTGTGGCAACAGGTTTTTTATGGCATTTGAGTTTTTTCTTTCGCTGTTCATCATGGCAGTTGGTGTAAGTTTTGCCGGGGCATTTACCCACTTTTATCAGGGGCTTACAGGTGAGGTTGCGCATTTGCGTTTTGATGGGAAAAACTATCTGGGCAGTCTTGGATTGCTGGCCATGAGCTTCTTGTGCGGGCCATATATCATGATGCAGATGGGGTGGCAGAATCAGGATGACGGGACCATTTCGGTGAGCAATATGCTGCTGGGGTCGCTGGTGGGGTTTGGCTGGGGGTTTATCAACGGTCTGCTGCTCCTGGGGGTGTATTTCGCCATTGTTGGCTAGGTGGGATTTGGGCGGCTTTATTCCCTCAGCAATGCGATTATTATCTGAAAACCTGATTCTTTTCCGCGCCGTAGAGGGTGTTTTTAATCTGTTGAATCAATAAAGCGTGCCGCATTTGCGATATTCGAGCGAGCTGCTTTATCTATTTGTTTTTGCGTGTCTTTTATCCCAAAACCGCTGCCATCTACGGGGCAAGCCCGAGGGCATGCTTTTGGAAGATACGCTTTAGGTGTCCCCCTTGGGGGTGGGCAAGCGTGCCTTTTATGCGCTTGGGGTTGTTCCTTGGATTTGTTCCATCTGCGTACTTTTGTTTTGAATTCGTCTGTGAACGGGCGCTTCAGGGGTGCGAACAGGGCGCTTCAGGGGCGTGCCTTCAATTTGCAAAACCGCTGAGATATTGACACCTCACTAGTTAGTGAGTAGTTACTAACTAGTTTGAGGGGCTGATATCGGAGGAAACAATGAAAAACTGTAAATTTTGCTGGGTAATAACGCTTGTTCTGGCCGTGATGGTGGTTGGAATGGGGTATTTTTTCCTGTTCAAGGGGAATACGTTTTTGGGTGAAGATGGTCGCACGGCGATTGTGTTGAGTGAGGGGGAGAAGGCCAGCGTGTTGGGGGAAATGCGTGATATGCTGGAGGGGGTTCAGATTATCACCGGTGCGATCGCTGTTAACGACATGGAAAGAGTGTCGGAGGCTGCCAGCGCTTTGGGGATGGTCGTTGCAAACGCGGATTCCCCTGAGTTGATTGCCAAATTGCCACTGGAGGTCAAAACGTTGGGATTGGGTGCCCATGCAGCATTTGATAATTTGTCCGAAATGGCAAAAACAACACAGGATCCAAACGAAGTGTTGGCCGAATTGAGTGATATGATGCTGGCTTGTGTTTCATGCCATGACGGTTACAGGATTGCGATTGAGGATCTTGATGAGTAGGTTGGGCAGGGAAATTTGTTGCCCGATAGAGCGCTGAGGAAATCCAATGGGAAAAGCTGTCGTTAAGCGAAAACCGGCTGAAGAACGCAAGGCCGAGATTGTTGATGCGACGATTCGGCTGGCCGCTGAGATTGGCCCGGATCGTTTAACAACCGATCGGCTGGCTCAGGAGGTCGGCATTTCCCAGGCGGCAATTTTCAGGCACTTCCCCAGCAAAAGCGACATCTGGGAAGCGGTTGGAAAAAACATTTGTGAATTGCTCGGGGCTTTGCCCGGCGCCAGTCAGTCCGATAAAAGCCGGGCTGAACAGCTTGGGGCCATGGTGAGTGGTCAGCTGAAATTTATCTCGCGCACGCCCGCTGTGCCGGCCATACTGTTTTCCCGCGAGTTACATGCGGAAAACGAAACCTTGCGGCTCTTTTTTGTCAAAATGATGGGGCAACGCCATGCCAGACTTTCAGCCATCATTCAGTCAGGCAAGGAAGAGGGGGAATTTTCTTCGTCACTGGATTGCGACAATGGCGCATTTCTTATTCTGTCACTTATTCAGGGGCTGGCCATGCGCTGGTCCCTGAACGGGCGGAATTTTGATTTGGCAAAAGAGGGGGAAGTGCTTTTGTCCCTTTTGCTGAAAAGTTTTGCCCCGAACTGACAAGTCAAAAAAATGGCCAGCGGATAATGGCTGGCCAGTTGTTATCCAACAGTATCAGGGGAGGTGCTGCCGGATGTGATTTTGCATGGGTCGTATTAATAAGCTTGACGTTGGCTCCCTCTAAAGACTTGCGATGGTGGACATGGGGCGCGGGTCCGCGATATCGACCCATTGGCCCGCGTGGGTTTGGGACTGGCGCTTTATATACTGGTAGGGGGTCTGGTTCCACAATTTGACCAGCCCTTCCATATTATCAAGGATCAGGTCCCCCCGGTCGGTCCGTACCATGAGCACGGCATGTCCATCACCACTGACCTGGCGGACTACGGAAATGAGCAGGGTGGAGGGATTCCAGCCAAGGTTAATCAAATCGCGGCGTTTTGCCAGAACGAAGTCTTCGCAATCACCATAGCCGTTGGGATAAGTCCAGAATTCAACGGTTTGATAAAGCTGCTCGTCTGTAACGGCGACAATATTGGTGTTGGCGGCGGTGTTGACCCTTAACAACTGCTCCCAGCGCTCCTGGGTCAGGGGAACTATCTCTTGAACGTTGGCGTTGATGCCGCATTCCTGAGGGCGGGTTTTGCAAAACTCTGAATGCCCGATGGGAATTGAGGTGCGTCCGGTAACCGCTGCAAAGGCCGGATTGCTCAGGTCCACGTTGCTGGAGGCCTGTGCCTGGGGAATGAATGAATAAAGAGCGATAACTACATATCCCAGAATGATTGCGAATTTTTTTGAAATGGTCATTTTCTTGTTCTCCCGTTTGAGAGCAAGCTAGTGACCGGAAATTTCGGGTTTTAGAAAATTGAGATGCACATTTAATGCAATTTGTGTGCATTAAATTTACTTAAAATTCAGCATAAGCGCGGGGACGATACGGCGCGGCCTGGGATGGGTTTTGGGATGAACGAAATATCGGCAATGCGCATTTGTCAGGTGCGCGAAAAGCAAAATGTCGGGAAAACAGGGGGCCTGGCTAAACTAGTTCACGTCCAGATTTTGTTGAACCACGGTGAGGATTTGTTGCTGGGAAATAAATTCCACGCCGATACCATTTTCAAAATGGCGAATAATCCGACCGCGCATGCGCCCCAAAGTGACGGCTGTGCCAATTGCGGGGCGAACCTCCATATCAATGGCCGCCCCGGAAAGTGAAATGTCGACAATCTTGCAATTATACTGGCGACCATCATCGAGCACGATTTTTGAATGTCGAATATCAGGCACAACCCGGCCGTGGCGACGGTCTTCTGGCAGGTCCAGTTCGTCCTTGTTGGCAAGCCATGTGAGTTGGGCGGACAGTTTGTCTCTTTTTCTGGATGATGCATTTAACTGCATCTCAAAACCACCATCTATTATATCGGTGATGGGGCCCTCAACGCGTCCCATATGGTCGAGATAAATGACAACCCTTTCGCTTAGCTGGCCACATACCGGTGCGATAACAACGGCATCACCCGGGGACATTTCAATTACCTGGCAGGGAAATTCACGTTTGTCGGACAGCATGTAACGACCAAGAACCGACACCTCTACCCGCTGAAATCGTGGCCCGTCAATTTGGTTGGGTTCGATTTGGGCGGCATGTGCGGAATGCAATTTGGCCAGAGCATTTTGTTTGAGCATGCTGCAATCTTGAGTTTGGTGACAATCTAATGTCCAGCCTAACCGGGTTTGGTTAATCAGAGGTAATTGCGGGGATGCTGATTTATTGTCTTTTGGTTGTTTTTAACCGCCTTAGTTGCGGCCACCGTCAATGACAGAAAGATGAGAATATCTGCGCGCTTTGATGCCGTGAACATCAGAGGAGACGGGCGCCAGTGGAGATTGTTGTGAAATGTCGAGCAGGTCGTCTGACAATTCGCTGGAAATATCCAAAAATGTGCTTTTGGTAGCCAGATCATCCGGCCAGATCAACCGCAGGCCGGTTATACGCTGGTCAATTATGGGTTGAGCGCCAAACCAGTAGGGTTCATCAGCCGCAGTCATGGCCCCCAGAATGCGATTGGTGGAGGAGCCGTTATGACGCAGGGGCAACAATATGGTTTCAAAATTCATTTTATTGGCGGACTGGGACACGCCTTCAAAAGTAATCAGTGCCACGGCGTGGTCTTCTGTTACCGCTTTAATCAGGGTTTTGAGGGCATCGCGATCACGCGGGTTCCACAGGGTTTCAAAATCCCGTCCCTTCAATTCGCGGCAATAGGTTGAACAAAGGTGGGAACCGGCCAGACGGAATGAAAATTCCTGAATATCATTGGCTTCCAGAATAAAGGTATTGGATAAAGCGTGTCGAATTTTTGTCGGATCGACATTTTTGCGCTCAGGTGCACTGCGTGAGCCTCGTAACTCGTTCCAGTAGTTGAAAAGGGTTTTTGTAGCTGCCCGCTGCATGGTACGCCTCGTTTTTATTGTTCTTGTCATTGTTACATAAAGCGAAGTGTGCCTCGCCAGTGCGGGTGCATTGTGTCAAAAAACAAATCAAAAATCGCCGTTAAATGTTTATTAAGGTTAATGGCACTGCCGGCTGTTGAAAAGTCTTATGGGAGGGGGCAAAAGGAATGGAAACTGACTTAAGGATTTTGAGTTGAACCAGTCGCCAATACCGCCTTCGGGCTCTATGGAGCCGCATGGAGCGCAATCACAGCCGATATTTTTATTGCCACGTTCAGTGATGACGCTGGCCATGATATTGCTGGTTATTCATGCCGCCTATGAGTTTTCCCTTGATGGGGGGGGGAAGATGCAGGTGTGGATATGGTTTGGATTTATTCCGGCCCGCTTTTTTGAAACCGGTATTCAAGGGGGGATGTTGCCTCTTTTGTGGACTCCCATAACCCATGCGTTTCTGCATGGAGGCTGGGTTCATGTGTTTATGAATGTGGCGTGGCTGGCAATCTTTGGCACTCCGATTGCCCACCGGTATGGCGGCTTTGTATTCTTGCTGATCTTTTTGGCGGGTGTATTGGGGGGTGTGGCTTTTTATACTGTGCTTGAATTGCATTCGGTTTCGGTCTTGATCGGTGCTTCGGGGGGAGTTGCGGGGTTGACCGGTGCTGCCATGCGGTTTGTATTTCAGCCGGTGCTGACAAAGGTGAATCCTGAAACAGGAGAAATTGTGAGTCTGGGTCGTCAATTGGCGAGTTTTCCCCAGATGTGGCACGACACGCGGGCGCGGGTTTTTACCCTGTTTTGGCTGGGGATAAATTTTGCAGTGCCGCTATATGGATTTGTCGTGGGTACAGAGGGGCCGATGATTGCCTGGCAGGCGCATATTGGCGGGTTCATGGTCGGACTGGTGTTGCCCGATTTGATCGAAAGGATCAAACTTCAACCCCGGTCATAAACCTTTTTGGGATCAAACAGGGGGGCGCCTGCGGCATGTTTGAGGGATGGTTTTTGATCCCGGATTGTGACTTTGCGATAAAAGCAGCTTTTTTGACCGGTATGGCAGGCCGCGCCGCGCCCGGTTTGCTCAACGCTCAACAATAATGCGTCCTGATCGCAATCCACACGCATATCAATCAACCTTTGTGTTTCCCCGGATGTTTCCCCTTTTTTCCAAAGGCTTTGGCGGGAGCGGGAATAATAATGAACAATTCCGGTGGTCAGGGTCAGGCAAAGCGCCTCTTCGTTCATATAGGCGACCATCAGCACCTGGCCGGTACGGGCCTCGGTGGTGATGGCCAAAATCAGGCCGTTGACGTCAAATTTCGGCGCAAACGTGCTTCCCGTTTCGCGCTGTTCGTTGCTTATGTCGTTTTGATCTGGAAAATCCATTGTCCATGAAACCTGAATTGTCAGAAAAGCCCGATTTTATTGGCTGATCCGAATTATTGGCGAATCATTGAGAAAAACCGGTCCCGTTCGCGTGTTTCTTCAGCAAATGTGCCGGTGAAGCGTTGGGTAACGGTTGTGGCGCCGGGGGTGCGCACACCACGCATGGACATGCACATATGTTCCGCTTCGATCATAACGGCGGCACCGCGCGGATTGAGATTGTCGTTTATGGCATCAATTACCTGTGCAGTCAGATTTTCCTGCGTCTGAAAGCGGCGGGCAAATACGTTGGTCAGGCGGACAAGTTTTGACAGGCCCACAACCCCGCCCTGGGGCAGGTAGGCGATATGAACCTTGCCAAAGAATGGCACCATATGGTGTTCGCAATGGGTAAAAAAGGGAATATCCTTTACCAGCACAATGTCATCATACCCGCTGACGTCCTTGAAGGTTTTTCCAAGAATTTCCTTTTCGTTCTGACTGTATCCGGCAAACAATTCTCCATAGGCGTCCAATACCCTGTCGGGGGTGTCGGTCATGCCTTCGCGGTTCGGGTTGTCCCCGGCCCATGCGATTAGTGTTTGCACGGCTTTCAGGGCCTGCTGGCGCGATGGTGTCGCCACCGGTTTTGCGCCACTGTTTGATCGTCTTGTGGATGTGACAGGCTTATCCATCTCAGGCCTCTTGGGTGTTTGTTTGCGCGCGTAACATTTGCCCCTGACATTGCAGAGGCCTTTGTCTATATAAGGAATAGTGCATGTTACACAAGCAAACTATAAATTTGAACGGTTTTGTGATGGGCGAGATTTACTCCCTGAAGATCATGGAAATTGCAGCAAAAGCGCCGGTTGCCGGGCAGCTGAAAAATCCCGATGCGCAGGTCAAGCGTGTTTCGCGGGTTTGTGGCTCGAGTGTCGAGGTGAGCGTAAAAGTGCGCGAGGGCATTGTAAGGGAATACGGGCAGGAAACCAATTGCTGCGTTCTTGGGCAGGCCTCGGCCTCAGTATTGGCGGCAAATATTGTGGGGTCCGCTGTCGAGGAAATTTATGCGCTGCGCGACCAAATGGAGGCAATGCTTAAACAGGGAGGGGAGCCTCCGGGCGGCAAATGGGATGAACTCAAACATTTGCAACCGGTTCGTGAATATGGGGCGCGTCATGCGTCCACCATGCTGGCTTTTAACGCCGCTGTGGAGTGTTTTGAACAGATCAGGGCGAAACAAACGTGAGGGAAATTTTTCACCGGATCGGGCAGGTCCTTGACTGGCCGTTCAAGTTTGTTGCCGTTATTCTTATCAATATCTATCGCTACACCCTGTCAGCAATTTCAGGGCGGACCTGCCGGCATTTGCCGACCTGTTCGGAGTTTACCCGGGATGCGATCTGGAAACACGGGTTTTGGGCGGGGGGCTGGATGGGTTTGGCCCGTATAATCAGATGTGGCCCGGGCGGCACCCATGGATATGATCCGGTGCCTGAGGAAAAACCGGTAAAATCGCGCTGGTATTTGCCCTGGACATATGGGCGCTGGAAATAGGGTCTAGACCCCTTTGTTCCCAAGGTGCTATTGAGCATTTCAGCCCGGTGTTTTGCCGATTTTAACTGATTCCCTTTTATCTGGAGAAAAACAATGATTACGGTGAAATTTCCCGACGGTGCAACACGCGAATACAGCGTTGGCACAACCGGCACCAGTGTTGTTCAATCCATATCCAAGTCATTGGCCAAAAAGACCGTGGCCATGCGCCGCAATGGTGAACTCTCCGATTTGTCCGACGTGATGCAGGATGGGGACAGCATCGAATTTGTGTTGCGCGATGATGAGGCCGCGCTTGAGCTTATTCGCCATGATGCGGCCCATGTCATGGCCGAGGCGGTGCAGGAATTGTGGCCCGAAACTCAGGTGACAATCGGGCCGGTGATCGAAAACGGGTTTTATTATGATTTTGCCCGTAAAGAACCTTTTTCCATGGACGATCTCAAAGCCATCGAAAAAAAGATGAGTCAGATCATTCAGCGCGGGGCAAGTTTTACCAAGGAAGTCTGGAGCCGGGAGGAAGCAAAGAAGGTTTTTGCTGCCAAGGGGGAGGATTTCAAAATTGAGTTGATTGATGCCGTTGCCGCCGATGAGGATCTTAAAATTTACAAACAGGGCCAATGGTTTGACGTATGTCGGGGACCGCATATGCGCACAACGCGCGATGTGGGGCAGGCGTTCAAGCTGACCAAGGTGGCCGGGGCCTATTGGCGCGGAGACAGCAACAATCCCGTGCTTAGCCGTATCTATGGCACGGCATGGGCAACCAAGGAACAGCTGGCTGATTATCTGCACATGGTGGAGGAAGCGGAAAAGCGCGATCACCGTAAAATTGGCCGTGAAATGGAATTGTTCCATTTGCAGGAGGAGGCGCAGGGCAGCGTATTCTGGCACCCCAAGGGGTATGTCATTTATAATGCCATGGAACAGTATATCCGGCGCAAGGTGAATGGCGCCGATTATAAGGAAATCAAAACCCCCCAGATCATGGACGTAAAGATGTGGGAGAAATCGGGCCATTGGGCGAAGTTCCGCGACAATATGTTTGTGGTGCCTGATGAAACTCCTTCAATGGAAGAAGGGGCGCGGCTATTGTCGGGGGATGCCAAGCTGATGGCGCTCAAGCCCATGAACTGCCCGGCCCATGTGCAGGTGTTTAACCAGGGCATTAAATCCTATCGCGATCTGCCCTTGCGTTATGCCGAATTTGGCTGTTGTCACCGCAATGAGGCCCACGGCGCGTTGCACGGGTTGATGCGGGTTCGCCAGATGACGCAGGATGATGGCCATGTATTTTGTCGCGAAGATCAGGTGCAGTCTGAAACCGAGGCGTTTTGTGATCTGCTGGATTCCATCTATGCGGATATGGGCTTTAACGAGGTGAGAATTTTGCTGGCCACCCGTCCTGATGTGCGTGCGGGCACGGACGAGATTTGGGAGCGGGCGGAAAACGGGCTTGGAGATGCGTTGCGGGCGACGGGGCGCGAATTTGAAATAGCAGAAGGCGAGGGGGCGTTTTATGGTCCCAAGTTGGAGTTTCACCTCAAAGACGCCATTGGCCGCTCCTGGCAGTGCGGCACTTTGCAGCTGGATTTTGTCACCCCTGAAAGGCTTGAGGCTTCTTATATCGCTGAGGACAGTTCGCGCCAGCGGCCTGTGATGCTGCACCGGGCCATTCTTGGCACGCTGGAGCGTTTTATCGGGATTTTGATTGAGAACCACGCGGGGCGGATGCCCATGTGGTTGGCACCGGTGCAATGTGTTGTTGCAACCATTGTTTCTGATGCCGATGAAGCCGCCAGCGAAGTTGTGGCCAAAATGAAGGCGGCGGGGTTGCGTGTTGAATCCGATTTTCGTAATGAAAAAATCAATTACAAAGTGCGCGAACATTCCGTGGCCAAGGTGCCGGCAATATTTGTTATCGGCAAACGCGAGGCGGAGGAGGGAACCGTTTCTGTTCGCCGGCTGGGGGCACAGGGGCAAACGGTTGTGCCGGTTGAGGAGGCGATTGCTGCACTGCTTGATGAAGCTACGCCCCCGGATTTGCGGGGTTAAGGGCGGTGGAGGACTTGGCCGGCAGGGTTGTTATCTCCGGGCACGAGCCTAATTATGCCGATCCGATCCGGCTGAAAAAGGGTGAACCGTTCGAATTGAGCGGGCGCACCGTGGCAT
>WFOP01000157.1 GCA_015487985.1 Hyphomicrobiales bacterium | reverse complement strand
TGCTGGAACAGGTCAAAGACCCGGTCGCCCTGTCGGCGATGCGCGCCATAAAAAAAGCCCTTGATCCCAATAATATCTGCAATCCGGGCAAGGTGCTAAAACAGATTTAGCTGTTCTGGTGGAACCTGCTGCTTTTTTCCCTGCTCAAATGCGGGAACAATCAGGCTTTCATCATCATTGCGCACAGCGTTCACCTCCCTTGAAACCGGCTCGGCTCTGGCGGTTCCATCAGCAATCGGGGTGAGTAGCTTTTGTGCGCCCTCAGCGTTGACACCGGCACAATCCAGCCATTGGCTGAGCGCATCTCCAACCAGATTTACGGGCGTACGGTGATGCACCTTGGCCAATTGTGAACCTGCGGGAACCGTAATAATTGCCGTTGTGTCCACCTCCTCCCCCTCTGTGCCCACCCATGTTGAACAAAGAGCGGCCATCAAAAACGGCTGCCCGTCCCTTGATGAAATATAGTGAGGGGTTTTGCTGCCATCGGGATTTCTTTTCCATTCATAATATCCGCTGGCGGGGATAATACAGCGCCGGTTTTTCAATGCGCTCCTGAAGGAGGTTTTTTGCGAAACCGTTTCCGCGCGGGCATTGATAATAAGGGGAAAATCGGCGGGGTTATCCACCCATTCGGGCACCAGCCCCCAGCGCATCAATTGAGGCTCAACCACTCCCTGATTGCGAACCAGCACCAAAACCGGCTGGGTGGGGGCAATATTGTAGCGCTTGGGGGCATGGGCAATTTCTGCGATCGTCTCTTTCTTCAGCCCTTCGATGAAACCCGCCAGCAACTGGTGAATTTCGCTCCAGGTCAGCAAAAGAGTAAAACGACCACACATGAATAAACCGGTTCCCCCCTGAACGACGTGAAACAAGACTAGTCAACACTGATGGTCAGTGCAATTACGCAGGCAAACATTTACATCCAGGCAAAGCAAAGCTGAGAAAACAGGTGCATGCTTCAAACTCAGGATATGCAAAACTCAGACGCGCAAAACCAAAATGCGCAAATCGAGGAACACCAGTCTCCAATCTGGGTCACGCGCCCGGATGATGCGGCCCTGCGGGCAGCCAATGTCAATCTTAAAACGGGGCTGGCGACAGACTTCCTCAACCTGTTCAACGAATATATCATGCTTGGCGAGCTGGTTTGCGACGGCTCGCTTGAGCGCGATGTCCTGAACGACTGGGTGCCAATCGACTATGAAACCCATTTTGCCCAATCCGGGTTTGCACAGGCACAAACCGTTCTGGCGGCCTATCGCTCCCTTGATCCACCTTCACGCCAGAGTTTTGAAAAAGAAGTCGGCACGCTGATTTCCCTCATTCTTACCCATCAGGAAAGCAATCCCTGCCCCAAAGAACTTCTGGGGGAAATCAAACATCAACGGGATTTTGTTGCCGCGCTGATTAGTGAACCGGCCCCGGCGAACGTGTGTGAAGTGGAAGATGCACAATCGGCCATTGATGCACTTTTTGCCTGAAGCATGTTGCCTTTATCGGTGTTCATCCGCCCTGCTTTATCTGTTTGTTTTGGTGTGTCTTTTATTCCAAAACAGCTGCCACCCACGAGGCGAGCCCACGGGCATGCTTTTGGCAGAAACGCTTTAGGGCACATTATGACAAAACACTATCACTCTCCTGTGAACAGGGGTGAATTGGCAAATTTCATTAAGAATGCCAACCTGCCCCCAATAAAACGGGAGGGAAGTATGTTTGCAAAGGGAATTTTTTTGGCCGCGCTCATGGTTGCGGCCCCGGTGGCCGGCCTGGTCAATGCACAGGAGTTTGGCCAGCCCGAGCGCTGGGAAACGGACTTCACCAAAACCACCATTGATCTCAATGAAGTCGTCAACGTAATCGCGGCGGACCAGATTCCCTCCAACGATGAGCCACAATTCAAACCGGCGTCAGAAGAAACCTCCATTCCGGGGAATGAGCCGGTGGTGGCACTGGATATCAACGGGGTGGCACGGGCCTATCCTTTGCGTTATCTGATGTGGCATGAAATCGTAAACGATACGATTGGCGGTGTGCCGGTGGCCGTGACATACTGCCCCTTATGCAACACATCGCTGGTGTTTGAGCGTACGCTGGATGGCGAGCCGGTTACCTTTGGCACCACAGGCAAACTGCGCTTTTCAAACCTTTTGATGTATGATCGCGGGGAAGAAAACTGGTGGCAGCAATATAGCGGAGAAGCGGTTGTTGGTGCGCGTGCGGGGGAAAGACTGCGCCCTATTCCCTCCTTTCTCATCAGTTTTGATTTGTTTCGCGAGCGGTTTCCCGATGGCGAAGTTCTTCTGGCGGATGAACGCCGGTCGCGCCTTTCGGGCACTAATCCTTATGTGAATTATGATACAACGCCCATTCCGTTTTTGTTCAGAGGTGAATTGCCCCGGGATATCGAACCAATGATGCGTATTGCATTTGTTGATGCGGCGCTGGAGGAGGGCCTGGACAAATCCATTGCCGTTACCCTGCCTTATCTGGAAAAAAATGCACCGTTCCGCGTTGGCCCGCTGGAGTTTCGCTGGTCTGCGGGACAGGCCTCGGCGCTCGACCAGCGTCAGATTTCTTCCAGCCGGGACGTGGGCAATATCGAAGTCTATCGAATGGACAGGGATGAACCGGAGCTGGTGGTCTACATGGTGACATTTGCCTTTATGGCACGCGCCTATATTTCTGATCTGGAAATTATTCAGCTTGAACAATAAGCACTGTTGGGTGTGCAAACTTGATAACCCCGTTTGAATTTTTCAGACGGGGTTGTTTTTTCAGCTCAATTCAATCACGCTCTTCAATTCTGTTTCGTTCGCTGTTATCACTTGTTCATGCCCTCAAAAAAAACCTTTCTTGTAATCTTTGTGATGGCCGGCCTGCTCTGGCAACCGGCCTATGCAGTTGATCCCCCCTATCAGGGGCAGATGCAACAATTGCTTGGGGTCGTGGGGTCTTTGTACTTTTTGCAACCTTTGTGTGAAGATCAGAAGAATGACTGGCGTCAACATGCCGCTGAACTGATTGCATTTGACGACCCGGACGATGACCGCCGTCAGCGCCTGAACGGCGCCTTTAATCAGGGATATCAGGCCTATGCCCGACTTTATCAGAACTGTTCACCTTCTGCCCGGCAGGCCATTACGCGCCTGCTGATCAAGGCCGATCAACTCACCCGGGATATTCACTCTCGCTATGCCGAGTAGAATTAAGTATAAACTCTCATGTGGAATTAACCCTCAGGTAACTTATCATGCCATTGAAAGCTTTGGCGTGTTATGCAGACCGGACACGAACAACAAGCAGAACCCAAAATATGTTTTCATCCCTCAATACGCACGCAGAGCAAACCGATCAGAGCGAAGAGCGCCAACTAGCCCTTGAATATATCGCGGACGCCTGGAACAGCGCCGAGGCTGATGGCATTGATTCTGAAGCACTTTCCCATGCCGCATTGTTTGCCGCGCTGGCCACGCTTGTGCGGGCGCACGGGGAAGAAGAAACGGCCAAACTGATTGCCGACTTGCCGATTCGCATTTCCAATGGTGAATATTCATTGAACCGGTCCATTCAATAGGTTTGTGCCTGTAAGTTCCCGGCCGATAAGTTCCCTGCTTGATTTTCAACCCGATTGCGCGGCACACTTGCATCGAGGGTGAGCGACTGAAACTATAAAATTTGCAGGAATTGTCATGACTGTTTTCAAGCGCAAGGCGCGACGTGTATTCAAAATTGCCGGTCCCGATGCCCAGACATTGTTGCGTGATGTCTTTACCGCCAAAATGCCCGAAAATGAAACCGGGGCGAACTGGTGGGCACTATTGTCCCCGCAGGGAAAGGTTCAGGCTGAAGGGCTGATCGGCTTGCATCAGGGCGCATTCTGGCTTGATGTTTCACACGATATCGCCACAAAGTTTTCCAGGCGAATGGGCATGTATAAATTGCGCGCCAATGCCACGATTGAAGACATGAGTGAAACCCATCAAGCGGGTTGGTCCGGCGCTAATTGCGACCTCAAGGGGGCAATTTCTCATAAAGACACACGGCACCCTGATATGGGATTTCGGATTATTTCCACCAATGCAGACACAACTGGCTGGAGTGAACGGGAAAATAAAGCCCATGCAAATCGGGTCAAACTGGGAATTTGTGAACTGGGGCACGATTTTCAAAGTGATGCCGTTTTTCCCCATGATATCGCCATGGACCTGCTTGAAGGCATAGATTTTGCCAAGGGATGTTATGTGGGCCAGGAAGTGGTTTCACGCATGCGCCATCGGGCAAATATCCGGCGGCGTCCGGTGATAATAAAACTGGAGCGGGGCAATATCGGGGATGAGGTGATGCTTGGCGGCAAAACGGTGGGAACAATCGGGACCGTTGAAGATGGACATGGGGTGGCGATTGTGCGCCTTGATAAAATTTCTGACCCCAACCAATTGGAAATAAACGGGCAAAATGTCGTCGCGCAAATTCCGCCCTGGGCGGATTATGGTTTTGCCGGCGCACCGAATCCCGATAAACAGGTTTGATGTCAATCGCCAGCAGCGAGAAGCAATATGGCACAAACGAACAAACGGGCGTGGCAACGCATGTTGTCTGGCCGACGGCTGGACTTACTAAACCCCTCCCCGCTGGACGTGGAACTCTTGGATATCGCGCACGGGTTGGCGCGGGTTTCGCGCTGGAACGGGCAGACCATCGGGGATTATCCGTTTTCTGTTGCCCAGCATTCCATCCTGGTTTTTGAAGTTCTCAAAGCCACAATGCCTGATGCCAAGCCCTCGGACTTGCTTTATGCACTTTTGCATGACGGGGCGGAATATGTGATGGGGGACATTATTTCCCCCTTCAAAGCGGCCATGGGCGGCAATTACAGGGAAATTGAAGACCGTATTCTGGAAGCCATTCACTTGCGCTTTTCCCTGCCGCCGGGCCGACCGGCAAAATTGACCAGAAGCATAAAAAAGGCCGACAAACATGCCGCATTTTTTGAAGCGGTAAATCTGGCCGGGTTTGAAGTGGACGAAGCAATACGTTTGTTTGGCGAACCTGACCTTGCCGGATTTGATCTGGCCGGGTTTGAGCGACTTATTCGCCCCTGGCCAACCCGGGAGGCCAATGAACGGTTTGTGGAGGTTTTTAACCAGACCGCAGACAGGCTTTAGCGCTTAAAAAAAGACACGGCACCCATTAAGCATATTGAGCAATGTGCTTTGACCGGACATTTCATATGGTTGATAAAGGGTTAATCTAACAACCCTTTCTTTAAGGATGCCGGTTATGTCTTCTTTAACCATTCGAAATTTGAGTATGCTTGGCTTTGGCGTTTTTGCGTTCTCGATGGCAATTGATGCCCTGCCTGTTTTCGGGTCGGCTGCCTATGGTCAAAATCAGATCGTGACCCGCGTATCTTCTGCCCTTGGGCAAACCAGATCTGATGCTGAAACACCCACATCTCAAAGCCTGTCACAACTGTTGCGAGTCGGGAACAAAAGCTATCAGGTTGATTTTGATCCATCTATATCCGGCACCGTTTTAAGTAACAGCGTGGTGCGCAAGATTTCGTACGGAAAAGAAAGTCTGGTGAGCATTGTGACAACACCCACCGGCACCTATTCCACGGACGGATTTGCCTCCAGCCATGTGCGTTACCCCGGGGTCAGCGTTGCAGAAGTTTTGATCGCTCCACAAGACACGGATCTGCAAATTCTGGTTGATGGCAAATTCGTAGACTGGTCAACAATTCTCGAACTTCTTGCCGATTCCCGGCTCTAAAGCGTGTCTGATAAAAGCATACCCTCGGACTCGACCCGTGAGTGGCAGCGGTTTGGGGATAAAAACACACCAAAGCAAACAGATAAAGCAGGTTGTGTGAATACCGATAAACGCGACATGCTTGTCTTATGATCTCTCTGGTTCTTTATGGCATAAAGAACCGCTGGCAGCGAGAGGCCTTCTC
>WFOP01000156.1 GCA_015487985.1 Hyphomicrobiales bacterium | reverse complement strand
GTGAAATCATTATCGCAGTGGAAAATATTGCCTCCGATGTGATGAAAACCTCGAGCTTGCCCCAAGACGACACTCAAACGCAACAGTACGAGGCATGACAGCCCCACACACAGGCATATCAGTCCTTCATAGAAAAACAGATACTGTAAAATGCCCGAAAATTTAAAAATCCTCGCCCAAAACCGCAAAAACATCCTGCTGGCAGAGCTGGCAGCGTGGCTGCATGATGTGGGGAAAGCTGGCGTAAAAAAGGAATGGATACAAAAAATAGACAAAGAACTGGGAAAATGGTTGGAAACGAGAGATGTTACAGGAATTCACTTGCAAAAAGCACCATTAAATCAGTGGTTGATGGCTCAGGCCCACGGTTTGGCTCATTTTGACAAACAAGAACCCGATACAAAAGATTCAACCGATACAGTGGATTCTCCATTTGGGAATGTAGTGAGACCTGTGCAACATTTTAATGAGCAGAACCATCCATGGCTTCAATCACGAAAGACCCTCTCAAACAAAACCCTGGCGCGAGCAATTTTGACCAACTTCTATGCCGATTCACGTTTGCCTGTCAACGAAGTCACCTTATGGTCCTGGGCGGAATCCGCAGGAAGTCTGGCCAAAGCAAGCTGGGCACATGCAGTCTTTAAAAATATTTCACCGAACGAACGATTCAAGGATCTTGAAACAATATTGAAATCACTGGAGCAAGAGAGACAAGCACTTATACAGCGGAAAGACAAACAAATAGAATCAATTTTAAACGAATTGGAAGATAATATTCCAGGAAAAAATTTTGGGGTAAACTTCAAAGGATATGTATCAGGTGGTAAAGAAGAAGAATCACCGCTTCGAAATTTTGCTCATTTTCTGGATGAGTGGTTGCCCAATGCCAAGCAAACACAATCTCAAAATCGTTTGACCCAACAGAAGTGGTCCAGTTTCTTGAATAATCTTGAAGATCTGTATGCCCAACTGAAAACCATACTTGGCCTTCTGCAATGGCGCCTCTTATCCCTCCGCACCAATGGTCTGGAATACATCCTCTCGGCGTCTTCCATTCCCGACCTTATGGCGCGCAAGGAACTCCTTGCCGATGCCTGGAACCGGGTGCAGACGGTGCTCGAAGAGACCTATCCCCTGGGCCTGGAAGTGTACCGCGACGAAAACGGCCCTGTCTTCGTAGTGCCGGACCTCGATAATCTCCCGTGGCTTGAAAACCCCGACGACAACCACAAAGCGCTGCACGAATACATTCTGGAGGCTTTCCGTGAGGGGACGGTGAAGGAAAATGCTTCTTTGGCAATTGATGGCGAAGTTGTCCCCGTTTTTAAATTGGATGAAAAAGCATGGAAGGGACAGCCTGCTCCCGCCGAGCTTCCACCCATCGGTAACCACATAAAGGATGCCCCGCCCTGTCAATCCGACCCGACTGCCATCGCGCAAGCCTGGGGCAACCATACTGCGGAAATCTGTTCGGTTTGCGGATTGCGCCCGCAAGGACCGGGCCCCAAGGCCATGAGTCGCAAAATGTGCGATATCTGCGAACAGCGCCGCGCAGACCGGGCCAAGTCATGGGCAGAGGGCATCGGCCTGTCGCCCGAAGAACCATTCCGGAACGACAAAGCCGATACGATTTGGCTGGACGAAGTAGCCGACGCCAACGGCCGGGTGGCCCTCATCGCGGGTCGCTTCGACCTTGCCCACTGGCTCGACGGCTCATTGGTGCGCTCCCTCGCCGTGCTCACGCCCAATGACCAGAACGGCCATGCAGCAGAAAAAGTCGCCAAAAACCCCTCCTTCGCCCGATTGCGCCGCATCTGGGAGACCACCCTCCGTTTCTGGCAAGACATCGTCCCTACCGACGCGCCGCCCGAAGAATTGCGGAAATTCTGCGAGGACAACAACCTGAGCCTGACAAAACTCTGGGAGGGCCCATTGAGTCTGAAAAAATCCGTGGCCGGAAAGGAAACAGGTGAAAAACGCTATCGCATTTTCCTGAAGGCGGGAAACGCCGACGAATTGGCAGGCCGCCTGGGCCCTTTCCACACCTATGAAATAGTGGTGCAGGGGTGCAAAGTGGCCGTACTCTGGGTGCCACCCGAAGGGAATGATGTGGCAGCCATCCCGGAAAAATACCGCGGTGGCTTCTGGGTGATTGAAAATATGGAATATCTGAAAAGGCTTTTCGACAATTCCTTTGATCATGTGCTTCAAGCAGACACCCGGTACGAAATCCTTGAACCCGGCGAATACGGACGGCCCGGCAGAACCACAGGACGCCTTATCCTTTCGGAGATGAACACAGATACGCCCAAATACACCCCCCTCATCCCCATACTCGCCGAACCGCATACCTTCATGATGCTCACCCCTGCCGATAAAGCAATGGATATCGTGCAGGCCATCAAGGCCAAATACGAGCGCGAAATGGGCAAGGTGCGCAACCGCCTGCCCCTCCACCTCGGTGTCGTCTTTGCTCCTCGACG
>WFOP01000155.1 GCA_015487985.1 Hyphomicrobiales bacterium | reverse complement strand
GTTGTTGAGCGGGGCCGCATCAACATGGCGGGCGAAGACGTGTTTGCCCGCGATCCGGTCAATCTGATTAAAATCTTCTGGCTGGCCGCCCGCGAAGACATTCTCTTTCATCCTGAAGCCTTAAAACTGATTGGACGTTCACTGGGCCTGATTACCAAGCAGGTGCGCGAGGACGCTGAGGCCAACAGGTATTTCGTTGATATTCTGACGAACCCGAAATCGGCGGAAAGGATTTTACGCCGCATGAATGAAAGCGGTGTGCTGGGAAAATTCGTGCCCGAATTTGGCAGAATAGTCGCGCTGATGCAATTCAACATGTACCATCATTACACGGTGGATGAGCACCTGATCCGCTCGGTGGGTGTCATGGCGGGGATTATCAACGGGGAGTATCGCCACGAACTGCCCCTGACCCATGAATTATTGCCCACATTAAATGATACGCGCCTGTTGTTCATTGCCCTCTTTCTGCACGATATAGCCAAGGGGCGTCCGGAGGATCATTCCATCGCCGGGGAAAAGATTGCACGAAAGCTCTGCCCCCGTTTCGGGCTTTCCCCTTCTGAAACAGAAACTGTCGCCTGGCTGATCCGCTATCATTTGATTATGAGCGAAGTGTCCCAGTCTCGCGATATTCAGGATCCCGAAACTGCCCAGTCCTTTGGTGAACTGGTGCAAAGTCCGGCCCGCCTTGCTTTGCTCATGATCCTGACGGCATGCGACATTCGCGCGGTGGGTCCGGGGGTCTGGACAGGCTGGAAAGGCTCGCTTTTGCGTTCGCTTTATTATGCCACCGAACCTTTATTGTCGGGCGGACATTCTCAGGTAAATCAAAGCGAGCGGGTTGAACAAATCAAAAGCAAACTGGTGGAGAGTTTTGACAGCTCCTGGTCGGATGATGAAATAAAAAATTATATGGCGCGCCATTATTATTCCTATTGGCTGCACACGGATCATAAATTGCTGCTTGAACATGCCAATATGATTAAAACCGCCGATGATAATGGGCAGCCATTTGCCGGGCACAGCACGGTCAAGGCTTTTGAGGGCATCACCGAAATTTCCTTTTATACCCCCGATCATCCCCGTTTATTGTCCTGGATTGCCGCGGCCTGCACCCTTTGTGATGCCTCGATCGTGGGCGCGCATATTTCCTCTTTGCGCGACGGACATGCCCTTGATACCTTTCGTTTGCGGCGGGTTTTCAGTGTTGATGAGGATGAAACCATTCGCGCCAACCGGGTGATTGAAACCGTCAAACAACTGATTGCGGGAACCCGGCGTATCCCTGAGGACCTTGGGGCCAATTCCCGGTTTAACAAGCGGCTCAAGCCCTTTAAGCTTCCCCCCGACGTTCAGATTTCAAACGGATTGTCCAAAAAATTCACCGTAATTGAGATTTCAGGGCTGGACCGCACCGGATTGCTTTATGACCTGACCCGTGAACTGGCCGACCTGAACCTGTCCATCGGATCGGCTCATATCGGCACCTATGGCGAAAAGGCGGTGGATGTGTTTTATGTAACGGACCTGACCGGGGCAAAAATTTCAAGTAAAGCGCGGCAAAACCGGGTAACTGAGCGGTTGCTTCAAATTCTCTCGCCTCAAAAAAAAGCAGCGGTTTCACCCGCCAAACAATGAACAATGTCTAAGACATGAACCTGTACAAGAATTTTTTCTCCGTTGGTGCCATGACCCTGTTGTCCCGGATATTAGGGTTTATCCGCGATATTCTGATTGCCAATGTGCTGGGCACCTCCATGGCGGCAAATGCTTTTTTCGCCGCCTTTAGATTTCCAAACCTGTTCCGGCGCCTGTTTGCTGAAGGGGCGTTTAATGCGGCATTTATTCCCCTGTTTGCCCGAACCCTTGAAAAACACGGGGAACATGCGGCGCGCGATCTGGCGGCGCGTATCATATCCTGGCTGGTTGTATTTTTACTGGTGCTAACGGTTCTGGCTGAAATATTCATGGCCCGGATCATGGCGGTCTTTGTGCCTGGCTTTCTGGCGGACCCTGAAAAATTTGAATTTACCGTTCTTCTGGCCCGCATCTGTTTTCCCTATCTTGCCCTGATGTCTGTCATGGCGGCCTTTGGGGGGATGCTGAACGGGCTGGGCAAATTTTTGGCAGCGGCTTTTGCTCCCGTCATGCTGAACATCGTCATGATTGCAATTCTGGCGATGCTGGTATTTCTGACCTTTGATCAGCCCGCAAGTGCCTTGTGGCTGGCCGGTGGCGTTATTGTTGGTGGGGTGGCCCAGGTTACAATCGTCGTCTGGGCACTAAAAAATATGGGGCTTTTACCCAGCCTGAAACTGCCCGTATGGGACAGGGATATTGCCCGTTTCTGGAAATTGGCCCTGCCGGTCATGTTGTCCGGAGGGGTGACCCAGATAAATATATTTGTTGGAACGATCATCGCATCAGGTGCTGCCAGTGCAATTTCATATCTGTATTTTGCCGACCGGCTTTATCAATTGCCTCTTGGCATCATCGGGGTGGCTATCGGTGTGGTGCTGTTGCCCCAACTATCGCGTCACCTAAAGGGTAAACGTTTTGAACAGGCAGCAATGGCCCAGGAGCAATCGCTTTTTCTGGCGATGATGCTGGGCCTGCCGGCGGCGGCGGCCCTTTATGTTTTATCTCGGGAAATCGTGCAGGTTTTGTTTGAGCGGGGGGCCTTTGATGCCATTGCCACCAGCGCAACGGCCCCTGCCGTGGCGGTCTTTGCTTTGGGATTGCCGGCATTTGTATTGATAAAAGTATTTCAGCCCGGATTTTTTGCCCGTGAAGATACCCTGACCCCGACAATTCTGGCCGCCGTTTCCGTGGCGATTAATATCGGGCTGTCGCTTTATCTGTTTGCCGGTTTTGCCCATGTGGGCATTGCCATCGGCACGAGCGCGGCAGCCTGGTTCAATGCCCTGTTTCTGATTGCAATCCTGATGAAGAGACGGCATTTCATTGTGAGTTTGAAAGTTGTAAAAACTCATTTCCTGATAATGATTGCAAGTCTGGCCATGGCAGCTTTGTTGTGGTTTGGCTCGGTTTTTGGCGGTTATTGGATCAACCTGCCCGGCGCCCCTCTTGTGCAGATATTTTCATTTGCTCTTTTGTTGCTGATCGGACTGGTTTTTTATTTTTTACTTTTGCAAGTGTTTGGCGTGGTGCGGATTGGCCAATTGAAGAAAATGCTGAGCAAATCAGATTGACGGTGCCCGCCGGGGGGTGATGGCCTGCAAAAAAACATCACTTGCAAAATAATGTGCCCTTGGGCATTAAATCAAAAAACCACACCAGTTCACGAACGCCCTCAGGAACATTCACAGGAACATTCAGATGAGCCAATTTTCCCCCCGCGTATTTTCGGGCATCAAGCCCTCAGGTGATTTGACTCTCGGGAACTATCTGGGGGCTATCAAACGTTTTGTGCCTCTGCAAAAAACCCATGCCTGCATTTATTGTGTGGTTGATTTGCACGCCATCACCGTCTGGCAGGACCCCAAAGACCTCAAACAGGCAACCTATGAAGTGGCCGCCGCTTATCTGGCCGCCGGCGTGGACCCCGCTCAGCATATTATTTTTAATCAGTCTCAAGTGTTGCAACATGCTGAACTGGGCTGGATATTTAATTGTGTGGCGCGCATGGGCTGGATGCAGCGCATGACCCAGTTCAAGGACAAGGCGGGCAAAAATGCCCAGAATGTTTCCCTTGGCCTGTTCGCCTATCCCTCGCTGATGGCGGCAGATATTCTGCTCTATAAAGCAACCCATGTACCCGTTGGGGAAGATCAGAAACAACATCTGGAGCTGACCCGTGATATTGCGCAAAAGTTCAACAATGATTTTGCTTCTTCGATCAGGTCCAACGGGTTTGACGAAAATTATTTCCCGATGCCCGAACCGGTAATTGCCGGGCCGGCGACCAGGGTTCTGTCGTTGCGGGATGGGGCAAAAAAAATGTCCAAATCCGATGCCTCGAGCATGGCAACCATTTATATGCTTGATGATGGCGATGCCATTGCCAAAAAAATTAAAAAGGCCAAATCAGATCCTGAGCCTTTGCCCGGTGAGGTGGATGGACTGGAAGGGCGGCTTGAAGCGGCCAATCTGGTGGGTATTTATGCTGCATTGAGCGATACCAGCCCCCAGGATGTGCTTGATCAGTTTGGCGGGCAGGGCTTTGGCGCATTCAAGCCGGCGCTGGCAGAGGTTGCCGTTGCGCAACTGGCACCGATTGCTGAGGAAATGCGGCGCTATCTGGCGCAGCCCGATGAAATTGAGCGGATTTTAGCTGAGGGGGCAGAACGCGCCAGTCAGATTGCCAGCGAAACCATGAAAGAAGTTCGTGATATCGTGGGGTTCGTCAGCTAGGGCACCTCAAGCAAAAGCATCCCTTGGGGCCTGAAATATTGGTTGATGGGGGGGTTGGGTTCACAAAATGCAATAAACTGCTGGTTTCAGGGGGGTTTATGCGCGCCTTGCCGTCTTGAGAACAAAGTGCAAGAATCTAATGCACGCGAACAATCTAATGCACAAAAACTTTGTGGGCTGACCAAATAAGTGATGGATGGCACGAATGGATAATAAATCCGACGAATTTTCCCGTGAGTACACACGCAAGTTTCTTGTGGTGATTGATGATACGGATGAATGTGATCGCGCTGTAACATTTGCCGCTCACCGGGTTTTAAGAACCGGGGGAACGGTGGCGCTGCTCTCCATCATCGGCAATGATGAATTTCAGCACTGGCTTGGGGTAAAGGACGTTTTGCGGGCCGAAAGCATTGAGCAGGCAGAAGAACTTTTGGAGCAGCGCGCCGCCCGTATTCGCAACATTGGAGATATTTCAGTCGAAAAGATTGTTCTTGAAGGGCGCAAGGCCGAACAGATTGAAAAACTGATTGAACGGGACAAGCAGATCGCAATTCTTGTTCTGGCTTCAGGGACGTCTTCGGAAGGGCCTGGCCCCCTTGTTTCCGCCTTTGCCGGGCGGGGCAGCAAGGCGTTGCCCATTCCGGTGACCATCGTGCCGGGAAACCTGAGCGATGAGGACATTATTGCCCTGTGCTAAAAGAGCTGTTTCAGCTGATCAATTAAATATGTTCCACTCTTCACATTTTCAGGGCAAGGGCTTACATTACTCAAAGTTAGAACCATTCTAAACCTATCTGCCATTCTAAACTTATCTGATTGT
>WFOP01000154.1 GCA_015487985.1 Hyphomicrobiales bacterium | reverse complement strand
ATTGTACAAACATGCCGCCCGAACCGCAGCACGGGTCATAGACGCGGCCCTTGTAGGGTTGCAGCATCTCGACCATGGTTTTGACGACCGAGCGCGGGGTGTAAAACTCGCCGCCGCGCTTGCCTTCGGAACCGGCAAACTGGCCGAGGAAATATTCATAGACGCGGCCCAGCACATCGCGCGCTTCGCCCTTTTCATGTTTCAGAGTAATGCCGGAGATCAGGTCAATCAATTCACCCAACATGACGGCATTGAGGGATGGCCGCGCATATTCTTTGGGCAGCACGCCCTTGAGCTGCGGGTTGACCTTTTCAATGGCCAGCATGGCACCGTCAATCAGTTTGCCGATATTGGGTTGTTTGGCGTTGTCCTGCAGATGTGACCAGCGCGCTTCTTTCGGCACCCAGAAAATGTTTTCTGCCAGATATTCGTCCTGATCTTCTGCCCCTTCGGGATATTCGGCGAGCAATTCATCATGCTTGGCTTTGAAACTGTCCGAAATGTGTTTGAGAAAAATCATGCCAAGGGCAACATGTTTATAGTCTGACGGCTCCATATTGCCGCGCAGCTTGTCAGCAGCCTTGAACAGGTCTGCTTCAAAACCAAGATTGGCACCATTCTTGTTTTTCGCTGCCGCCTTGTGTTTGGCCATCTATCGCCCCTTTTTTGGTTTTTTGCGCGTATCATTCGCTTGGTTTGATACACCATCATTCGCCGCTTTGTGCTCTGCCGCATATTCGCGCATGTATTCACGCAAAACCTGTGCGGCGGGTTTGTCCTGTTCGCGGCAAAGTTCAACAAACTTGTCGCGTAGATCGCTCTGAACGCGAATCCTGAATCCGGTGTCCTTTTTCATGGGGAACGGTACACAATGGATGCACGAATGTGTAGAGATTAATATTCGCTTTTCCATATGTGTTCCAACGGCATAACGGTGGCGTGCATCCAATCCGCGTGAGGGTTGGCCTCAATGGAATTGCCTTAATGGAATTATCTGGGGTCTTGGGGGCAGGAACGCCCCTCAAATCGATGGGTGTAGGGAGAGCGAAATCTCCTGACGAGTGGGTTCAACCGGCGATACGGTTGGTGGTGTGGAAAGGCCCGTAATGAAATGATTGGGCCTGCACCGCGCCACAGGCCGGAGGGGATACAACGGGGAACGCGCCAGCGGGTTCCCCTTGTCGAGATGGTACTGCTTGACCCTGTTAAGGGTTCGGACAAAATGCAATTTTGTCTGACAGTACACATCTTGCAACGCGCGTTATTCTATAGAGCTGTTCTCTTTTTTACTCGCGCGATGGTGTCATGACCCGGTTCACCTGCGCCGAGCTTGCGTCTTTGTGTGATTAACTAACCACGCCCCTTTTTCCTAACGAAACAAAAGGAAAAGACTGTCGGGGAGATGACAGCCTTTCCAAGGTATCGTGCACGTTTTTTCTTATTGTGCTGTTTGCACCAAATTACTCAAGTTGCATTTGGATGTGCGATGCTCAAACCAGTTGCATGAAAAAGACCGCCCCTTGGGGAGGGCGGCCTTTCTTGTGCGGGAACACATTAGGACAATTAGGTTCTCAGGTTTCAATTTTCGTTCGCCAGGCAATGTTGATTGAATTGACCAGTGTTTTGATGTTCCTCTGGATAATATCGCTGGGCAGATCATTGATGCTGTTGGCCAGCCTTATGGTTTCTGCCGGAAATAACCACTGGCTTCTGGGTATCTCACTGGTGCCCAGGAAGTACGATAAGGGCATATCCAGAATATCACAAAGCGCCTCAAGCCTCTCCGCCGATACCCGGCTTTTGCCAGTCTCGTTCTTTTGAACCTGCTGGTAGGATACGCCCAGGGCTTTGCCCAGCTTGGTTTGTGTCATATCGCGCAGCTGACGCGCCTCACGTATTTTACGCCCTAGCTTTCGGTCAAATTCAGACAATTCATTATTTTGCATGGCGTCCTCCGTTTTGGAGATCGGCGTCATTAGAGATGGACTGCATCAGACGGTCACTCAAATCTGCAAAATCCCGACGTGAATCTAGGAACAAACTGGCCATGTTTCTGGCATGGCTACGAAGGGCTTCACCTTCTTTGTCTCTAAATACTGCCATGAAGCGGCGAACCTGATATCCCTTTTTCCACTGACGGTATCCGCGACCAGTTCAAGGCGCGATACGGTCAGACCATGAATGCCATGCGCCAGGATTTGCAAGCCCGCGAGGCCAATCTCAATCAATCCGAAAAAAACATGGGTATGGGCGCGGCGCTCAATGTGGGCACGACCATCGCCGATGGCGACACCATGCCGTTTTATCGTGCCTATGACAAAGAAGCCGTCAAACTTTCAAAGTCATTGAACATCACTGAAGCAGGCGCGAAATCCCTGATGAAGGAAGAATACAAAGCCCATCAGGGTCGCGACCTTTATACGGATTGCAAGGAGGTGGAAAAGCAATATCACCTGCCAAAAATGGAAGCGGAAAAACAGCAACAAAAAGCCACCCACGCGCAAAGCAAAACCCATTCCGTGCAGCGATAAGAAGGGAGCGGTTCAATGAGCGATGATGGCAGCCCGGACCCGCCTTTTGAGCGCAAGGATCTGGACATGAGCAACCCCGTTGATCGTGAAATCCTTGCCGCCCTGCAACGGGCGCGCGGTGAACGACTTGCCTCGCGTGCTCATCCCCTGGCTGCAAAGCCCATGGGCCTGTCCCCCAATTTTAGGCCGTCAAAGAAGATTACCCAAACCCGATAACAAAAGGAAAGAACACTCATGCCCTGCAATGTTTTAATTGATAGCGAATCTGTTCGCGGACCAAGCGAATATGAACAAACCACACCGGCGGAACTCGAAGTTTTTGACCTCGAACCCGAATTGGTCGAGGCCATGCGCGATGCCTATTGGCGCTACATGGATTATCTCGAACTGGTCATCCCGCCCTTTGATGGGGCGCAAGCTGAAAAAGATCAAAAAGAATATCCGGGCTACTTAGTGACCAAAAACGCGGAACGGCCTGTTTTTGAAAACAGTATCGCCGCACAATTCATGTCTGATATGGCAGGTCTGCCCTATGAGCAGGCTTTTCGCTTTTGTATCAAGGTAGAACTGGCGCAATGGCGCATGGGTCTGCTCAATGTGCAAAAACGCCCCCCAATTCCATCCAAGCCGAACAAAACGAAACAAAATTAGCCCAGAATTATATTGAAAATATAGGAATAATAGCCTATAAATGTTCTGCTTTTGTTCGTGTGAGCAATTGAGGGAAAGGAGGACAGTAACGAACAAAGGAGACGTGTGTTGAAGAAAGATAGAGACAAGAACGAATTTCAGATAAGTGCACCGCCCGGTCCAAGAGCGGCCCTGACCATTGATTGGGATTATTACCTTGAACTGCTGAAGGATTCTGATGCCTCCGAGACAGAGAAGCGCGAGCTTATCCAAACCCTCTGGTCAATTGTCGTCAGCTTCGTTGATCTGGGGTTTGGCATTCACCCTCTGCAGCAAGCCATGTCTGACGATTGTGCACAATTGCCCGATTTAAGCGAAATTCTCGCATCGGATTTGGGCAATGTGGTAAGCTCCGAACATCAACTTTCAAAAAACCAGTTTATCAAGGCTGCAAGCTCTGAACATCAAGAGCGCGGTAAAGGAAATGAATCATGAGGTCATATCAGGAAGAAATACAATCAACCCAAAAGGCCGTTATCTATTGCCGCGTTTCAAGCGCGGCCCAGACCAAACGCAGGGATGGTCTTGGTTCCCAAGATACTCGATGTCGTGAGTTTGCCCGCATGAAAGGCTATGAGGTTGTCGCACGTTTTGACGATGACCTGACCGGCAAGCTCGTCGAACGCCCCGGCATGAAAACCATGCTGTCCTTTTTGCGAAAGCACCGAAGCGATAATTGTATCGTGTTGATTGATGATATCTCCCGTCTGGGACGCGATGTGGAAGCCCATTGGGAATTGCGCCGCACGATTCTGAGGGCTGGCGGCAAGCTTGAATCCCCGTCCATCGAATTCAAACAAGATGCTGATAGCCGTATGGTTGAGAATGTGCTCGCTGGGGCAGCCCAGCACCAACGCGAAAAGAATGCCGAACAAACCTATCACCGGATGCACGCTCGCCTGATGAATGGCTATTGGGTCTTCTGGAAGGTCAAGGGGTACAAATACGAAAAAACCAAAAGCCATGGCAAAATGCTCACGCGTGACGAACCGATGGCTTCCATCATACAAGAAGCTCTGGAAGGTTTTGCCAATGGGCGTTTTGACACCCAGGTTGAGGTAAAACGTTTTCTTGAAAGCCAGCCTGAGTTTCCAAGTGACTTCGCCAATGGTGAAATCAGAAATCAGCGTGTAACAGACATTTTAACGCAGCCGCTTTACGCAGGTTATCTTCAAGCCCCCAACTGGGACATTTCATTGCGCAAGGCTCAGCATACGGGGCTAATTTCTTTCACCACCTTTGAGAAAATCCAACAACGTCTCATGGAAGGCGCAAAGGCTCCGGCCCGTAAAGATATCAGCGAAGACTTCCCGCTTCGCGGGTTTGTCACCTGTGGCGATTGTGAGCGCCCTCTCACCGCCTGTTGGTCCAGAAGCAAAACCGGCAAGAGCCATGCCTATTATCTTTGTTTCAAAAAGGGCTGTGTCAGTTATCGCAAATCCATTCCCCGCGATAAGCTTGAAGGTGAATTTGAAACCATTCTTAAAACCCTGCAACCTGCTCAAAGCAGAATTGACCTCGTCAAGGCGATGTTCAAAAGCGCCTGGGAGCAAACCTTGGCATTTTCCAAAGAAGCTGCCTCAACCATCACACAGGATATCGCCAAGACCGATCAGAAGATCGAGCAACTTGTGGACCGGATTGTTGAAACCGATAATTCAACCATCATGGCAGCCTTTGAAAAAAAGATCGCCAAGCTTGAAAAACAGAAACTGGTTTTGAGCGAAAAACTGCAAAATGCGGGCAAACCAAAGCATACCTATGAACAAATGTTCGAACTCGCCATGCAATTCCTATCAAACCCTTGGAATCTATGGGTTTCCGGTCAGATACATTTACGCAAAACAGTGCTCAGATTGGCCTTTTCTGAGCGTATGGCGTATCAAAGAGGTGAGGGCTTTCGAACCCCTCAAGTCTCTGTTCCATTTAGGTTTTTCAGCGATTCTGGGTGTAAAAAAGAGATGGTGCGCTCGGGAAGATTCGAACTCCCGACCCCTAGATTCGTAGTCTAGTGCTCTATCCAGCTGAGCTACGAGCGCACGTGCCGGCCCCATTGCGGCCCAAGCGGCGCAATCCTTATACCGGCAAGTGCCTCAACGCAAGTGGGAGCGCGACCTTTGACAACAAAATAATGTACCGAACAACTTTTAAAGTAATCGAAGCCAGTCAGTTCAACCGCTTTGTTGAAGGAAGCCTTATGTCAAATCTTGCCCCGGTTTCCTGCTCCACGTGAACAAGCGTTCCCCCGTGAGCCTGGGTCAGCTCCTTGGCAATTGCCAGGCCCAGCCCGGTGCCACCGGCCCGGGCCGACCCCTTGAATGCAACAAACAAATTCTTGATGGCCCGGGCAGGCAGTCCGGGGCCATTGTCCGATACTGCAATGGTGAAAAACCTGTCGCCCTCGATATAATCGATGCAGATCTTCTTTTCCGCCGAGCCGGGATTTTCGGAAATGGTACCATCTTCGGGCTTGTCCGCACTTTCAAGGGCCTGCCGGGCATTCTTCATCAGGTTGAGCAAAACCCTCGCCAACTGATCCGGATCCACAAAAATCGAAACCCCGTCGGGAACCGAATTCTTCACCTCTATTTCAGGATGACCGGCCAGGCCGGCATCAAAGGCGGCCTCCTCGATAAGGGCACGCAAATCAACGAGCTGGGGAGATGGGGGAGCGGCACTCTGGCGCCCGTAATCTATCACCGACTGGGCAAAACCAATGGCCCTGTCAAGGGTATTGACCAGGCGGGGGGCCAGCCTTTGCACCTGGGGATCCTCCACCGTCGCCACCTGGTCAGACAGCAACTGGGCCGAGGCAAGGGTATTGCGCAAATCATGGTTTATCTTTGCCACTGCCATTCCAAGGTCGGCAAGATGGCGTCTCTGGCGCAGCATGGAAAAAATATCGGACTCCATGGCAGCAAGCTCACGCTCGGCCACGCCCAGTTCATCATTTCGTTCACTGGTGGAAATTATCAGAGAAGCGTTTTCCGGGGCATTGCGAAAGGAAATCATGTTGTTGGTAATTCTCTGAATGGGACGAATGAGCAGACGGTTCAAAAACAAAAATATTGCCACGGCCGTGCTGATGGCAATGACAAAGGACAAAAATGTGACATTGCGCGCATAGATCAGCAAGGCCTCGCGCAGCGGAGCCTCGGACATCAGGATTTCAATGCGGTTGTTTCCGGTTTCAGGAGTAGACCCGATAATGCGCAAGGTGCGATCACCGCCAAGGATCAGGGTATCAAGGCCACCCATGACCAGGCCGAGCGGACTGCGCTCACGGGTATCTGCAACAACGACAGCATCAGGCATGGGGGCCGACGTACTTTGCAAAAGCTGACTCTGCCCGTCCCGGCGAAAAACTATGGCCGTGGCCCCGGCAGTCTGTAACAGGCGGTCGGCAAGGTCGGGGGAAAGCTCCATGTCATCGGAAACCGCATCCAGGACCCTTACGGCAACGGCACCGACGCGAATCCTGTCATCAAGCCAGTTGGCCCTGAAGTTGGCCATGGAGGGCAGAAAAATCACCACCTCGACGGCAAGTATGACAAAGATGATCATGGCAATCAGCTTGGTGGAAAGACTGGGTCCGGCAGATCTGATTATGGATTTTGCAGGCCCGTGGGAATGATCAGTCATGAACACTTCTCCACGAACGACACGACAAGACACGATTCCAAAAAAAACCACACGGAAATGCGCAGGCGCTGGCAAAACCAGAACCAGGCTCAGGTAACCCATACAATGGCGCTTGCAAACCGGACAACCGGACCAGTCTATCCATGAAAACGCCCAGGCTCAATGGAACCAAAACCCATAAGTCAACTCCGGCAGATTTTCCTGCAACGTATGTTGATTGGCAGCCAAGCGCAAGCATCGCCTCTTATCGGGGTGAATCCATCAGGGAAACATCCCGTTGAAACGGCGCAGGCGGGCAAGCCATGGATTATCCACCTGGTCGGCATAAAACGCCACGCCGAGCCTTTTGATGATCTCCCCTATGGTCGGATAGGGAGCAACAAACCTGGTGAAGCTGGACATTTTCATCTTGTTGGCAATGGCATAGGAAAAAAACGAAACAAGCTCCCCGGCATTGGCCCCGACGATTCCGGCTCCCAGTATCCTGCCCTTCCTGTCAGTGATCAGTTTTACCAGGCCCTCGGTTCTTCTTTCGGCTATGGCCCTGTCGTTACCGGCAAAGCTTGCCCTGAGTATCCTGAAATTCTCGCCATATATCTTCATGGCCTGCAATTCGTTCAGGCCGACCTGGGCAATCTCGGGGTCCGTATAGGTCGCCCAGGGAATGATATTGGTGTCCTTGCGCACCGGCAGACCAAAAAGCGCGTTCCTTACAACGAGAGAGGCCTGGTAACCGGCAGCATGGGTGAATTGCATTCCTCCGGTCACGTCACCTATGGCATAAACCCGAAAGTTCGAGGTTTTCATGGAAGGCTTTACAGCAATGGCGGGACCGTCAAGCCTGATTCCAGCCTCGGCAAGGCCAAGGTCCTTTATATTGGGCCTGCGCCCGGCTGCAACCAGCAGGTGGGAGCCGGAAACAATCCGGCTCTGGCCATTACCGTTCTGGCCGTCCATATTGATATGGACGGCAATGCCCTGCCCCTTTGTCTCCACATTTTCAATCCTTGTGCGGGAATGAATCATGACCCCCTCGGCCGCAATCTTGCGCAGGGCGATCGCGGCAAGTTCCGGGTCTTCCCTTGACAAGGGCTCGAACATTTCGACAACGGAAACCTCGCAGCCCAGGCGACGGTGGGCCTGGGCCAGTTCCATACCGATGGGGCCGCCACCAATTATCACCAGGTGTGCCGGCTTGCGCGAAAGTTCAAATATGGTTTCATT
>WFOP01000153.1 GCA_015487985.1 Hyphomicrobiales bacterium | reverse complement strand
ATCTTGCCATGCAGGTGGTGCGCGATGGGGAGGGGGCAAGCAAATTTGTCGAGGTGGAGGTCACCGGGGCGCTCAGTGACACCAGTGCCAAAATTGTTGCCCGGTCCATTGCCAATTCCCCCTTGGTCAAAACGGCAATTGCGGGGGAGGATGCCAATTGGGGACGGGTGGTGATGGCGGTGGGTAAAGCGGGGGAACCGGCTGACCGGGATCGGCTTTCAATCCGCTTTGGCGAGTTGTTATTGGCTGAAAACGGGCTGAGATCGCCTTCCTATAGCGAAGAGTTGGCCAGCGCCTACATGAAGAATTCCGAACTGAAAATTCGCGTTGATTTGGGAATCGGAAATGGAGAGGGCACAATTTATACCTGTGATCTGACCCATGGATATATTTCTATAAACGGGGATTACCGGAGTTGAATTTATGGCCGCGACGCCGGATTTTTCGTATATTGGCAAGATTGAAAACGGGTTGCTGGCCAATCGTCCAAGTCTTGAAAGCGTATATGAGGGGGCATGGGTGTGGCGGTTTGCCAACGGGTTTACCCGGCGGGCCAATTCGCTGCAGTCCCTGGATAGGGACGATGATGCAGGCTTTGAAAAACGTCTTGATATTCATTGGCAACGTTCGCGCCAAAGGGGAATTGAGCCGGTATTTCGGGTGACCCCCTTGACGCCGCCAAAGGTCATCGAGTTTTTGCTGGGTGAGGGGTTTGAGCGGCAGGGAAATACGCGGGTGATGGGGCTGGATAGCTGCGTTATCGGGGATGCTGTTCAACAGGTGAATATGCAGGATTTGGCAATTGTGGCCCATCGGGTGAGCGATCCGCTTTGGCAAAAGCAGATTCTCGTTCTGGAAAATATCGGCGAAAAAGATGCGGATACATTTATTCAGATGCTGGAAAAACTTCCTCAATCGGCGGTTGGTCTTAGTCTTGTTCAACGTGATGGCGGGGTGATCGGGGCTGCCTATGCGAGTTGTCACAATGGAATTGGCAGTGTTTTTGCGCTGGAAGTTGTTTCGGGGCAAAGGGGCAAGGGGTTTGGCCGATTGCTGATGAATTATATGCACGAGTGGCTGAAGGACAAAGGCGCCCGCCAGCTGGCTTTGCAGGTGGTGGTGGAGAATTCAGTGGCGCTCAGGCTTTATCAGTCCTTTGGTTATGAAGAAAAATATAGATATTATTATCTGGTGGGGAAAAAATGAAACTGGTGCTGGTGGTGGCGTGTGCATTGATTGATGTGGATAACCGTGTGTTGATTGCGCAACGGCCTGCGGACAAGGAAATGGGTGGATTGTGGGAGTTTCCAGGGGGAAAAATCGAGCCAGGGGAAACGCCGGACGCCGCTATTATTCGCGAAATGAGGGAGGAGCTTGGCATTGAAATTAAGCAACCCTGTCTGGCGCCGTTAACATTTGCATCCCATTCTTATGAAAAATTTCATTTATTGATGCCACTTTTCATTTGTCGCAGATGGCAGGGCGATGTTGTTGCAAAGGAGCATCAGTCTTTGAAATGGGTGCGCGCCAACAGATTGCGTGATTATGAAATGCCTCCGGCGGACGAGCCGCTTATCGCACATTTGAGCGATTTGCTTTGAAGGATAACGGAAAGCAGAATTACCATGCAAAAAGTGTGGCACAAAATCGGTCAGTTTATTCATAGTCAGAACGGGGCAACTGCCGTGGAATATGGTTTGATTGCCGGGCTGATGGCGGTGGCGGCAATTGCTGCGTTTGCACAAATGGGCAATGGATTGGTCAATCTGTTTGGTGCCACCAATTCGGGGGCCGGTGCCATTGTGCACAATGCGGCCAACTCTGCTGACCTTAATTGAGGGGCATTTAACTTTTTCCTTCACCTAAAACCTGGGCAAGGCTGACCTGTGCGCTGCCCGGCTTCAGGGGTTTTTGCTGGCTTTGATCAGGCTTCCAACCACTCATCCAGATGATTTCCAGGGTGGCGCGAATGCGATTGTCAGGGTCTTTGGCAATTTGCTCATATGCCTTAATTGCTTCGCCTATATGCATTCTGGTGACAGGTTTGGCTGACGGGGAAAAAAGCGGGTTGCTGGCCCCCAGTTCCTTGATTTCTTTCATCAGATGAAGCGGGCTTTTATAGCGCAGGCACAAGGTTTCCCTGTCGGCAACGGGCAGGGCAAACCCGGCGCGCTGGAGCAGAGAACCAGCGTCCTTGATATCAATAAAAGGGGCAATTCTGGCCAGCGCGCCCCCCAGAACCGCATCATCTGCCTGTAACCACGCAGCGCGCAATTCGTTTAAGGATTGTCCGCCGATAAAAGCTGCGACAAACAGGCCGTCCTTTTTGAGATGGTGCATGATCTGATTGAGAAAGCCGGGTACGTCGTTGGTAAATCCGATATCAAACAAAGAGATGATGAGATCGTAATCCGAGGCGGGGAGGTGCAGGTTTTCCGGGTCACAGGCGTTTTGGTTGTTGGTGCTGAGCAGGGTGGAAATCCTTTCCAGCCTGATGGGGCCAAGCGCCGAGGTGAATTGATTTGAAAGCGGCTTTGGATTGGGGGCCAGCAACACCGCTTTCTCAAACGGTCTTGAAATATTGCTCAGGCGCTGGCAGAGGTCATCCACAATCCGGTCGGTGATGAAATCTGCCGGTTTTTCAGCCAGCAGAGACAGCCTTTGGCCAACTTTTTTCCGGTTAAAAATGTTTGGAACCTGATTCATGGGGAGGGTTGTAAGCAGTTGCATGCCAGATCACAAGACAACAAGCCAAACCTGTGCCAGAATGGGCTTATGGATAAAACCACCCCGAACAATTCTGGAGAAAAAATTGTGCCGGCCTTAAGGCGTATCGGGGGGGTGTTGCTGGATCAGCTTTATCCCCCTTCCTGCGTGCATTGCGGTACAGGAAATTCAGGCGGGGTTGGTGCATCTGATTTGTTGTGTGCCAAATGCTGGGGACATTTGCGCCCGATAACAAAACCGCTTTGTCCGCGCCTTGGCCTGCCATTTGATTTTGATCTGGGCAAGGACGGGCTGAGCGCCCAGGCTATTGCCGAGCCGCCCCCTTATGGTCGTGCACGGGCCGCCTGTGTTCACAACGGGGTTGCCCGTGCGCTGATTTCGAAGTTGAAGTTTTCCGACAGGCCGGAGTTGGCCAAATTCTGTGCTGCCCTGATGAAGGTGGCGGGGATTGAATTGTTGGGGAAACGAGAGTCGGGGGGTATGCCTTTGCTGGTGCCGGTTCCCCTGCACCGGGGGCGGCAATGGCAAAGGCGGTATAATCAGTCCACACA
>WFOP01000152.1 GCA_015487985.1 Hyphomicrobiales bacterium | reverse complement strand
GAAATTGAAGCAGGCAGGCAGTTATGCCCGCCATGTGTTCCATGCTCCAATTATAGCAAAGGTCTGTTTTCCAGTTGGTTTCAACGATTACGAGGGGGATGCCCATGGGATCAAGAATTTTACGGGCGCTTGTTGAGGCCACCTGTATGGAACTGGTGTTTTCAACATCCAGATCAAAGCCGCTGATAAGCATGGCGGTTGTGGGGTCAACGGCGCGCCGTCCGATACTTTTAAGGTGGTGGCGCAGGAGTGAAAATGTAGAATCCAGTCCCCCTGAAAACGCAAAGACACCTTTGTTGCCGGCATTGGTTTCCAGCTCGATTTCTGTATCAGCGGTAATTTCAATGGTTTGATAAAGGTCCGGCAACCAGATGTTCCAGATTTCCTGAAAACTGTCCAGATTTGCCAGCAGGCTCGTGGAAACAGGGCCACAAACATGGATGGGACGGCCAAGACGCATGGCGGTAAACAGGCTGGCCACCACGGCAAAATCCCATGTTTGAAGGGGGGGCGGCAGTTCCTCATTGGCCATTTTGAAATAAATGCTTTGTCCGTTGAAGTGCATGGTTCTGGTCAGGGTGTTTTCGCCCCGTTCCTCGGTTACATGTAAAAGCAACGGCTCGCTTGAGGCTGCAAGAGCTGGCGGGGGGGCCGAGAGTGCTGAAAAAACCGCCGGAAGCTGTTTGAAATTGATCATCGTGTTAACGCCAAATACAGGGAATGGGGAGTGGTGATGAGGTAGCGCATGAACAGTGCGCGGGGCCGTGAGGCCAGTCGGTGCAGCCATTCAAGGCCGCTGTTCTGCATCCACGCCGGGGCGCGAACATAGTCGCCGGTAATGAAATGGAAACATCCCCCGCAGGTGACAAGCCAGCCGGCGTTGATTTGGGATTTGTGCGTGGTGCAAAATTTCTGCTCAAGGGGTTTGCCCAGCCCCACCCAGACAATGTCGGGGCGGGTGGTGTTGATTTTTTCAATCATTCCCGCTTCATCTTTGGCCCCGAAATAGCCGTGGTGGGTGCCGGCAATTTTCAGGCCGGGGAATTTTTTTGTCAGCTCATTTGCTGCCCGTTGTGCCAGTCCGGGTTCTCCGCCAAGGAGGAAAAATGACAGCCCTTCCTGTTCTGCGCGCCTTGCGGCGGCCCAGATAAGGTCGGTGGTGGCGGAGCGTTCGGGGATGGGCGGACCGGGTTTGAATCTGGACATGGTCACGATAAAACCGCCATCGGCATGGATGATGTCCCCCTGATCCAGATCACGGGCAAATTCCTTGTCGCTGGCATAAAGGGACAGGCCCTGACCGTTTGCATCAAATACGGTTTTGGCAATGGGGGAGGGGCTTTTGCGTGCGCGAAAGCAATCCTGCGACATTTTTTCCACCAGAGTTGCCATGGATGCGGCGACGATTTTTACGCCTCCGATTGTTGTTGTGGGCAAGTCAGAAACGGCGTTTGACCTGTTCATAGCGTGCCTCCTTGTTTTGGGGAAAATGTTTGGCCCTTTATATTCAGTTGGCTTTGTAAATGCTGGTGTCGCCAGTATTGGCCAAGATTGACCCCCGCCAGAAGCAGGGTCAGGCCAAGGGCCAGCGGGGAATAAACCGCTTCTTCCTGCAAGACTGAATTGGCGGATATTGTAACAATGGCGGCAATACCAAACAGGAATTGAGGGGCCCGGGTGTTGGCAAAAACATTGTAGCAGGCTCTGGCAATGCCAAACAGCATGGCGAAATATAAGGGGGCGGCGATGCCCATCTGGTAAAGCATGACCCCAAGGGCGCTTTCCACCGGAATGTCGGCAATCCCTTGTTGTTGGGCGCGGGACCAACTCAAAACGTTTTTAATGGAACTTGAAAGGTTGCCGCCAAACCCCAGTCCCTGCCCAAAGGGATTGCCAAGAAAATCGCGAATACCGGCCAGAAGGCCCAGCACATGATAGTCGCCATTGGCGCGACCATAAATGATGGCGCCGGTTATGTAGAGGCCAAGAACCAGACACATGGAGATGACGGAAAATCGCAATCCGAAAAAACGGACGGCAATTTTTAAGGAAATTGCAGAAAGCAACAGCACCAATGCGCCCTTCGAGCCGATAATCACCAACAGGGGCACAGAAAGCAGCAAATACCAGGCGCGCCGGTTAAACAGCATGAAGGCGGAAATGACGGCCAGGGCGTAGGCATAGGAAATGGGGTGGATATTGGGGCCGCTCAAGCGGAATACGCGTGGAAACCACTGGTCCAGCACCGCCATGTTCAGGAAGGGCACCATCATGATATCATCAAGGCCGCGCAAGACAAATCCGGTCTGTTCCATAATGCGGTCCCAGTAGCCGCTTTCAATCTGGCCGGATAATCTGAGGCGGAAATATTCATCACCGCCAAACAGGGACAGGAAGTCAAAGGTAAAAAACAGTTCCGCATAACCATATCCAACCGCTGCAATGCCGGACCAAAGCAGGATTTTGCGCAGGGGAACAGCATAAAGCGAAGCTACGCTGATACCGATTACAAAGCAGGCAATGGGGGTCAGTGTGTTTCTGAAATAAATCAGGGCGTCCTTTATGTCGCCGCGCACGGCCCCCAGCGCCAGATATAAAACGATGAGCGTAATAATTGAAAATGAAATCAGCAGCCACGCTCTTGTTTGTCTGGGCAAACGTTCTGTGTGAAGAAAAGCGGCTGCAATAAAACAGGCCATAGCGGTTAGCAGCAAAATAAAATTGACCCCGCGCACGGCATCAAATCCCTGTACATCGCTCATTAGGGGCACAAAAAACGCGATGCTCATATTTTGAAACATGAAGGCGGTGACAAGCAGGGCGGGGGTGGCCGCCGGTAATTTGATGCACAGGAGCAAGGCCATGGCAAATGTTGCCATTATGCCAAAGGGCGTAGCGATTATGAAGCAGGCCACGCTGAGCAACAGCACCACCCAAGCGGCACCCAGGTGGGAGATGGCATCAAGGGTTTCAGATGTTACAAGCGGACCTTTGGCGTGGAATAGGGGTGCCACGTTGTTTTGAGCGGGGTGAATTGACCAGGTGTCAGGCATCTTTGTGCCTCGTGTTCAATTGTCCCGTATTTAGCCCGCTTGCATTTAACTTTCTGGCACTGATGGTCTTTTCCAACTTTTCTTTTACGCTCTTAACAGTGGAATTTTGTTCAAAACCGTCCATGAGTTCGCGATAGCGCAGGTGCAGCATGGGCAATGTGATCATGCGCGAAACGAACAGTGATGTGAGGGCCGTGGTGGCGTTGATCTGGCCCAGCAAATAAAACCCGAGCAGGATAATCACCCCGATGGTCAGGGAGATTGTGTGGGCGCGCACGAGGAATTTGGTATCGCGCAGGATGGCCAGCCCCATATCAAGGGGGGCGCCATAAATCATTGGCAGGAACAATAATACCCGCAATTGCAGATCAAAGGTCGCATGGGCATATTTTTGTGAATAAATCAGGGACAGGAACAATTCAGGGAATATCAGCAACAGGGCAATGGGGATTGCGGTCAACAGGGATGACGCCAGCCAGATGTTGGAGATGATTTTTTTCAAACCGGCCCTGCCCTTGGCCTTGTGAGCGCGTACGGCGCGGGAAAAATCCACGGATAAAAGCGTGGAAATCATAATGGTGATGGGACGAACCAGCGTGCGGGTGATGGAAAATATGGCGACCGCTGCCGGGGTTGAAAGAACCGATAGTAAAAGCAGGGTGACGGTATAGGAAAACTGCCAGATGCTGCCGGCGGCACCCAGTTCAAAAATCAGCTTTTTTTCACGCTTGATGCGTTGCCAGACCGTTTTGTCAAATCTGGCTTCAAGGGCAATGGCCAGCGTAAAAAAGAAAGCGGGTATGCCATAGGCCACAGTCAGGATGGTGATGCCCCAGCCGGGTGTGACAACCTCAACGCTCTGCACAATAATCAGCAGAATCAGCACATAGCTCAGGCCATAAGAGAGGGTTTGAATGAGCAATGCCTTGCGGTCGCGCTGATGATAGTGCACGCGACGGGCAAACATATAAAGCATGCCCACCAGGGTCATGGGGGCCGACAGCATCAGCCCCTGTGCCAGCTCGGGCACTACAGGTTGCAACACGTAACCCAAAATAAAAAAGATCAGCGGAATAACAAGTGCCAGAACCAGATTTAGGGCCAGCCAGGCGCCGAATTCATGTCGGTCCTGCTTTGGATTGGGGCACGACATGATGAAGGGTGAAATAATGGTGGAATGCTGGATCATTTCCATAATCAGCCAAATGCCGGTGGCAATGGCCAGAATACCAAAATCATCAATGCTCATCAGGCGCGATAAAAATATCAGTCCCACCATTGAAACGGCACTGGCCAGTATCTGTTCGGTGCCGCCGGCAACTTTATCGCGGTGTTTGCGTAAGAATTTCATGACAAAACGTGGTGTGATTTTGTGCCCGGTTGCATTTATCTGGCTGAGAAAACTCATGATACGCGCTCCCCGATCAGGGCGGCAACAAGCCTGACTTCAACATTTGAAAGGCTTGTGCGATCGTCCATGAATCCGAATCCGCGATCAAATTCCCAATAGGTCCAGCCAATGTCGCTGGACAGGCAGGCCTGGCGCACCGCGCGGGTCCAGCGGATACGTGAATTCTGGTCGGCGCAAAATTTAAGGGTGCCAAATTCGTTCAATATGGTTTTGGTGCCGGTTAATCTGGACCAGTTTGCAAGGCTTTCAAAATCCTCATGGATTTGTTCCGCGCCCCACCCCTTTGCATATAACCGGCGAATATCGGCGGCGGCTTCTGCACTCATATTCTCAAGGGCGCTTATAACTTCGGGGGAGGAAAGCGTGGCGGGAAAGGGAAGGTTTTGCGGTGCCTTGGGGTCAGGCGTTCCCCAGTTCTGGCACTGGTGTGTAAATGGCATGGGGGAATAATAATGCACGGCCGCGATGGCGTTTTCATCATCCAAGGGGGGGCAGGAAATGGTTTCTGCAATGCTTTGCCATTTGTTGGCTCCCCAGATCAATGTGTGTTCGGGGCAGATTTTACGGGTGGTTTGGGCCAGTCTGTCGCGCAATGGCAGCCAGCGGTCGCGCCACATATCAGGCTCATTGAGCAATTCAAGGAATGTGGTTTGGGGGGCAAATTGTGCGCCAACCTTTGCCAGATTGCCCCATGCGGCATCAAGGGGGCCATGCCCGGCTTCGCCCTCACTCAATGCTTTGGCGATTTGGCCCCGGGGGTGCATATCCAGCGTCACGGAAAATCCAAATTCAGAAAGAGTTTTGATGATCTGGTCGAGTTCGAGACTGGCTTTAAGGGTTTCAACGCCACCGGCGGCAAATCTGTCGGGGTCAACGGGCAGGCGAACAGTTTTGAAACCAAACCTGCTCAGCAGGGCCAAAACATGTTGAGAAGGGGGGTATGCACTTCCGTCGGGCTGATCCATCCACAGGGGGATATTTATGCCGTTGGTAATGTGGGGCAAAGCCGGTATCTGTTCAGCTGTGACAATTCTTGGCGTGGCCGAAGCCAAGCCGGCGGTGCCCAGCAATTTAAGCGTTTTTCTGCGGGAAATGGTTTTTTTATCAAAAGGCATTGGTGAACGCCTTTTTTGAGAAAAATGTGAAAAACAGGATTTTCAGATCAAGGGAAAATGACCAGTTGTTGATGTATTGCAAATCGTGCTCAACCCGGGCTGCCATCTGGTCCTGTTCGGTGGCCGCACCGCGCCAGCCGTTAACCTGCGCCCAGCCGGTGATGCCGGGTTTGACATGGTGACGGTTCGCATAGTGGGCGATTTTGGTCATAAACGCATCATTGTGGGCCAGAGCATGGGGGCGCGGACCCACCAGGCTCATGGAGCCTAAAAGCACGTTTATCAGCTGGGGCAATTCATCCAGATTTGTGCGCCGAATAAAGGCGCCGATTTTGGTGATGCGTGCATCGTTTTGTCGGGTCTGAGTAAAATTGGTCGATGTATCTTGCACCATGGAGCGAAACTTTATGATGTAAAACGGGCGTTCATTAAAGCCGTGACGTTTTTGGAAAAAAATCGGCGATCCGGGGGATTCAAGCCGGATCAAAACTGCGATCAAAACCAGCAACGGGGAGAGAAACAGCAAACCCAGCGCGGCGGCAACAATATCAAAACTGCGTTTGGCGAGGCGTGCAAGGGGGGTAAGGGGGCGCCGGGCAATTCGAATGCCGGTCAACCCGCTTTGGGGGTCCATCAGGGCATTGGTGAGGGTGTTTTGGCCCCCGATGCTTGATTTGAGGTAATCCAGCGCCAGATCGGGGGCCAGGTAAATCGCGCAGGGCAGGGAACTGATTTTGTCCAGAATATTTTGAATTGCCGATACGTTGGCCCATGGCAGCGCCAGAACGATATCATCCACCGGCACCTGACGCAGATAGGAGGTCACCCCATCAAGTGAGGGCAAAGAAATCTGAAGCTGATTGTGATTGATCCAGAGGTCACAGGGGGTCGATTTATCATTGGGATTGCTGGTCAGGTCGGGATTGATGGTCAGGCTGGCGGCCACCCGAATGCCTTTTTCCCATAATCTCTCGTTAGTGTAATAGCGTTGAATTTCAGTGCGGGTGCCCACCAGCACGATGTTTCTGGTTATGAGCTGGGCGTTTCTGACCGCCCTTTCAAACACAAGGGAGGTTAATTTTCGTATCAGGAAAATTGTGCTCAGGCCCAGAATACCAAATACGATATAGGCGCCGCGAGACTGGTCGATGGTGTATTGGGACAGGAATGAAAAAGCCAGCACGATGGAGAATGTTATCATCCAGTCTCGCACAAGATGAGACTGGGCCGGTGTGCGGGTGAGAATAAAGGATATGGAATATTTTGCGGAGCTTGCCTGCATCAATACAAATATGGTGGCGGCGGAAACGCCGTTGAGCAACCATAATTCTGACGGGGGTTCCTGATAAACAATCCAGTGATAAAGCCCGTCACTTAAAAATCCGGCCAAAAGCAGGGCTACAAACTCCACCAGCATATTGAAGAAACTGGCAAATGGCAGCAAGGCCTCAAGGGATTTTGAGGTGCCAGGGACCAGCGCGGGGCTTGGCTGACTTGTGAGTCTTTCCATATCTGGCAGGTTTTGTGCGGGCATGTTTAACCGGCCCTGCCAGGGGATTTGATAAATCTGGACTGAAGGTTTCTGGCATTTTGCATGGCGCGGGGTTTATTTGCATGGGTTTTGAGCGGTGTGCGGGGCCTGCAGAGCAGGTTGAACAATTGATCTTCGTCTTCAGCAACCCGGATAAAGGCATCGGACTTGAGTTCAGCGGCAAGGCTGACCTGGGTGATGCCGATTTCTTCACCAAAAATGGACAGGCGTGGCAGAGCCAGCACCTCAAGCCCGCGTGTGGTGGCGGGCATAATGGTTTCAACGCTTAAATCACATACCAGAAGTTCTGCCCTGTCATAGGCCGCATCGCGCATTTGGCCGGAGGGGAAAAAGTCCAGATAGGACATGTTTTCAGGGTGGAAAGTGGCCGCGCCAATTTGTGCGGTAATCTCTTTTTGGGGATTTAGTTTGGCCCATTTGTCCAGTGTGCGCACAAGCCGGTTGAAGGGGGCGGTAGTGCCGACACAAAGCAAGATCATTGGCATGCTCCCGTGATCGGGGCAATGTTTGTTCTGGTTTCGGGCCAACCGGTTTTATCTGATTGCATTTTGCTCCCGCCTTCTTTTCAGTTCGGTTACAAAACTTTCCCGGGTTATTCGCTTGTGAGGGGGCGTGATGCGTGAAGAATTGGGGGCTGTGTCCCCTGTTGAAGTGACCCCGTGAGTTGCCGGTGCATCGTAAGGTTCACCGGCCGCGCGGCGCGTCCACAAACTGGCGGGGTCCGCGTAATGCGCGGGTTTTATATCTGTATCTGTCGGGCCGGCGTGTTCAAAATCAACCGGTGAGCCGTTTGTGGCCTGTGCCACTGGCTCATGGGAAAACTGACCCGGGGCGCCGTTATCCAGTTCGCTTGAATGATAGATCGGGCCGTGTTTTTCATAGTGATCATATTGGCCATAGCCGGGCTGGCTGTCATCGTTGGCCGCGTAATCGGCTTCTGTCTGCGAGGTGTTTGTTATCGGTCCGGTGCGTTGAGAATGTATGTTCTGATTTGAAACCCTGGGCCCCAGAAAAAGGACAATACTGGTTCCGAGTGCCAGGCCGAAAAATGCGGCAACGGCCAGCAACAGGGGTGATTTGGGCCAGGTGGGGGAAATGGGGGCGACCGCCTCTGAAATTACCCGTGCGTTAGAGCGTTGCAGATTTTCCAGTTGCCCGGTTTCTTTTTCGCGGCTGATGAGTTGTTCCAGCACCAGACGGGTCGCCTCAGCCTGACGTTCAAGATCGCGCAGCGCCACTTCCTTCTGGTTTGACAGGGAATTTTCCCTGCTCAGAGCTGCCAGTTCAAGTTCGGTGTTGTCGGCGTTGGTTTGGGTCAAATCCTTTTCATTTGCAATTTGTGTCAGCACTGTGCGTGCTTCGCTGCGAATGAGGTTTTCAAGGCGGGTCAGTTCTGCTGAGGCCACCTGAAGGCTGGGGTGGCGGGGGCCAAGGCGTGCCTGAAGAGAAGAAAGGGCCAAAGAGGATTGGGTATAACTCGTTCTTAGAGACGCTGAATTTGTGTCCGTAAGAAGCTTAAACAGTGAAAAAAGGGGGGCTGAATCTGCATCAATGGCGGCAACTTGCAGATAACGGTTATTGGCGGCGCGGGCCAGTTCGCGTGCCACCACAAGCTGGGCGCTGAGCTGTTCAATCTGGCTTTGCAGCAAGGTGCCCCCGGTTCCCACGCTCAGGATATTGTTGGCCTGTTTGAAGGCCTCAACCGCCGCTTCTTTTTGTGAGAGTTCGGCGCGCAAGCCCTGCATCTGAGCGCTCAACAGTTCTGAAACCTGTGCGTTGGCGTCCGACTTTTCCGCCACTTGTGAACCCATGTACGCGGCAATAATGGCATTGACGATCCGGGCTGATTTTTGTGCATTCTGGGAGGAAAAGCTGACGTTGATAACATATGTCAGTCCCTGGCGTTCAACCTTTAAGCGTTTCCAGAAATTGTTGAATATTTGTGCATTTGTTGCCGGTTCTGGAGGGGTGAACAGGCTAAGGATAACGGAAAGCAGGCGGGTTTTGGCGAATTCGGGATCAGCAATATAGCCCTGTTCGAAAAATACCTTTTCCACCAGCGTGCGTGACTGGATGATTTCCACCTGTGAAGCGATGGCGGCGCTGTTGGCCCCAATGCCTGAAATAGCGGATTCTGATGCCAGCACCTGCACCTGTTGGGGATCAATTACGATGACGCCGGTTGCCGTATAGGTTTTTGGGGTGATGGTGATGTAGAGGAATGCAAGGGCGACAAATGCTGCCGTGATAAAGGTAATCAGGCCTTTGCGCTGCCAAAGGGTGGCAAATAGCGGGCCAATGGCAATCAGGGATTGGGGGGGTAAATTTGTGTGCACAGAGTCCGCGCCCGCATCAAAAGGGGGGCGTTCAGTCGGATTCCGAATGTTTTGGAAAGTGGGCATATTGCCTGTTCCTAGCGTTAATTGCCACAAGTAACCTGCGATGAAAAATAGAGGCTTACATTGTTGGTGCAATGTTAAAGACTTGTTAGGGTTAACCGCTAACCCTATGTAATTTAGCTAAAATTTTACGAATAATTGCCGAAAACCGGCTTCAGAGAGTTGGATGATTTCCCTGTTTTTCTATGTGTTTAGTGTGGAAAACAGGGGGAATGGTGCAATTTCAGGCGTTTGAACAAATCTGTGGGCTTTGGTTCTGCCCTGGTGAATATATTTGCGGGCAAAGGGCGATATCGCTGTTTGTTGTGTTTGGCAAAAGGGATGAACACAATAAAGTGATGAGAGACGAATAGAATGGTGATCCCGGCGCGATTCGAACGCGCGACCCCCAGATTAGGAATCTGGTGCTCTATCCAACTGAGCTACGGGACCTTTTTTGGTTCTTTCGTGATGATTTGTTTAGCCCTTTGAACCTGAGTGGGGCAAGGTGTTTGCGCAACAATCTTGATGGATGGGTGTGGGGGCATATATTTTAGAGCGGGAATTGGGCAAAGAGAATTTGCGGTTGGTGAGAGGAAATCCGGGTAGCGATGATTTTGCCGTATTTTGGTGTAGTTTAATAAAATTCCAGTATAATTTTTGAAAATTTTGCTGCAAATTGGGGCGGGTTCTTGAATAAATTTTGGAAAATTCTGTTTGTGTCTATTCTGGCTTCTGTCATTACGCCTTCGTTGGCAAAATCATGTGAAGGATTGCGCGACGGCCCCAGGGGTGTGGTTGTCAGTGTGACCGATGGTGACACCGTTGTGCTTGATAGTGACACCAGGGTGCGCCTGATTGGTATTCAGGCGCCAAAACTGCCCCTTGGGCGGAACGGATTTGAAGCGTGGCCATTTGCTGAGGAGGCAAAAAATCTGCTTGAGAAAATGGTGTTGGGACAGCGCGTTGAAATTTTATACGGGGGGCAGGAAATGGATCGGCACGGGCGCGTGCTGGGGCATCTTTTCGTGGGGGATCAGGCAGCACAGAACCAAAAAATATGGGTGCAGGGGGCCATGCTCGAGGCGGGACTGGCGCGGGTCTATTCGTTTTTTGACAACCGGTTTTGTCTTGACGATCTTTATCGGATTGAGGCGCAGGCACGGGCTGATCGCAAAGGCATATGGGGAGGTGATGACTTTTATGCCATTCGTCAGGGGGACCAGCCAAAACGCCTGTTGGAGCGGATTGACCGGTATGAAATTGTTGAGGGGCGCATTTTGAATGCCGATCGGGTCGGTTCGCGTGTATATTTGAATTTCGGCCCCTATTGGAAAGAGGATTTTACCGTTGTGATTGAACGCTCGGCACTGCGATTGTTTGAGAGGGAGGGGGTTGACCCTTTGGCGCTTAAGGACGCTTTGGTGCGGGTGCGCGGATGGATTGATCAGCGCGACGGGCCGCGCATGGAAGTGACGCATCCCGAACAAATCGAAATTCTGGCGCGTTTGTAATGAGCAAAACCTTGTGGCCACAACTGCTGAAATCCAAAACAGTTCCCAAAACCATGCGGGCACTGGTGTTGGCATCAGGGATTTTTGCACTTTCGGCCTGTTCGACTTTTCTGGGGCCATCGAACATAAGCGTTTCTCAAACCGGGGTGGGGCAACCCCAGGCCGTGCCAAGTGGCACGCTGCCCTCTGATGCGGTTATTGGCCGGCGTGAACATCCGATCATTGTTGCCTCTTATGGTGGGGAATATTCCCATCGGCGCACCGAAATTATGTTGGAGCAGGTTGTTTCAAGACTGCTGGTGGCAGCGCAGCAACCCAAAACCTCATTCAGGATCACGATTTTGAATTCGCCGCAGGTCAATGCTTTTGCCCTGCCCGGCGGGTTTATTTATGTGACGCGCGGAATTCTGGCGCTGGCCAATGATACCAGTGAACTGGCGGCGGTTTTGTCCCACGAAATTGCCCATGTGACGTTGCGCCATGCCCGTGCACGCACCAGCCGGGCAGCAACCAGTCAACTGGTTGACAGGGTGATAACCGGGGTGTTGGGGGGCAATGCACAAACCGATCAGGGGGTGGCCCGTTCGCGGCTCTCCCTTGCGGCATTTTCTCAGGGTCAGGAGCTTTCAGCGGATGAAGAGGGGGTGCTTATCGCCGGCCGGGCCGGATATGACCCCCACGCGGCTGCGCGTTTTCTGGCGGCGATGAACCGATATGCCAGTTTTGGCACGGTGGCGGAAACTCAAGGGGATGATTTTTTGTCGACGCACCCCTCAACACCGAACAGAATTCAGCGGGCCGAAGAAGCGGCAAGCAGTTTTGGGGCGCCGGGTCTGGTTGAAGTGGACCGGGCCGGATATATGGCCGCGATTGATGGGATTTTGTTTGGAGACAGTCCTGAGCAGGGGGCTATTGTTGGCCAACGCTTTATTCACCCGGATCTCAAATTCACATTTTCGGTGCCCGAACGATTTGAGTTGCAAAATCTGAGGGATGCCGTGGTGGGGGTTGCCGGGGATGGAGAGGCGGTGCGTTTTGACAGTGCGGAAGTGCCCCGGTCCATGGATCTGGAGGACTATTTGAAATCAGGCTGGATTGCCGGGCTTGATGCGCGCAGTGTGAAGCGGGAACGCCACAACGGCGTGGAAATGGCTTCGGGCATTGCCAAAACCGAGCAGTGGGCATTTCGGGTAACGGCGCTGAGATTTCAGGGCAAGGTTTATCGGTTCATTTTTGCCGCCCGTAGCCAGTCGCCTCAATTCAAAGCGGGCGCCAGCAGCACGATCAGCAGTTTTCGGCAAACAAAGGCCAGTGATTTAAGGGCTATTCGGCAGGTAACCGTGAGGCTGGTTGTTGCCGGACCGGGGGATAATGCGGATACGCTGGCGCAAAATATGAGCAATTTGCCAAATGGAAAAACCTTGTTTTTGTTGCTGAATAATCTGCTGTCCGGGGACCCTGTGGTGGCAGGTCAGTCCTATAAAATTGTTCAGGTGCGCTAATTGTTTTTTCAGGCCCTGTTGTTGTGTCGGGGCACAGGCCTGTCATGGTGGCGCCTGAAGCATATCTGTCAAAAGCGGGTAGCGGTTTTGGGATAAAAGAGATGTTTTAAGCGGGATTGCTCGGGCGGATTGTGTGGGCCAGAGTTGCTTTAAGCGGAGGTGCTTGGGGGGCACTTAAACAAAGGGACCGCCAAACAAAAACCAGCCCGTTGGGCTGGTTAAAGTTATCAATAATTGATGGGTGCTGGTGTCAGGCGGCAGCTTCGCTGCCATCAGTGCCCCCGGTTTTACCCTCGGTTGCGGTATCGGCAGGGGGGGTGTCGGTTTTTGGACCACGCCGGGGACTTTTGGCAAGTTCTTTGAGAATCACCTGTTCACCTTCGGTCAGGGTTACTTTACGCACCACCGAAATTTCGCGCGACATGCGATCCATTGCCTGTTCGAAAAGCTGGCGCTCGGAATAGGATTGTTCAGGCTGGTCTTCGGAACGATAAAGATCGCGCACCACTTCTGAAATATAATCCAGATCCCCGGAGTTGATTTTGGCTTCATATTCCTGGGCGCGCCGGCTCCACATGGTGCGTTTGACGCGGGCGCGGCCGGTTACTGTTTTCAGGGCGCGGGTTACATCCTCATCAGTGGCAAGTTTGCGCAGATTGACGCTTTTTACTTTTGCAACCGGCACGCGAAGGGTGAGTTTGTCCTGTTCAAAATTGATAACGAACAGTTCCAGATTCATTCCGGCAATTTCCTGTTCTTCAATGGACGTTATCTGGCCAACACCGTGGGCGGGATAAACCACATATTCGTTGGTTTTGAATCCGGCCCGTTGCATGGTTTTTTTCGCTGCCATCTGGCATACTCCTGTTTTTACGCTAAAGCATGTTGCGTTCAATAGTATTCACTCAACATACTTTATCTTTTGTTTTTGCATGTCTTTTATCCCAAAACCGCTACCCACTTTTGGGAG
>WFOP01000151.1 GCA_015487985.1 Hyphomicrobiales bacterium | reverse complement strand
TTTGAGTTCGAGATTGGTGAAAGCACGGTGCTGGGAACCGTGATTTGCCCGCTGGTGATGGATCCGTCCGACTGTCCAAAAATATTGGTGAAACTTCCCGATGCCCCTGTTGGGGTAACACCCAAATTACCTGCCACCGCATCTGCCGACAAGGTTGCCTTGACCAAAAGCCCCGCCTGAGGAAAAATCGCCCCCAGCATATTTTGCATCATCGGGGAAATATCAACGGCCACCACATTGGTCGGTATTTGGCTGGCTGGTTCGCCCAGTTGCACGGTTTCACCATTGGCCCAGCCAGAAATATCGGCTGCATTCAAAACCTGTAATTGCGTATTGGTTCCAACATCTGCAATCCGCTTCACCCATGCCGATTGCTCAGGGTTTTTTGACATGTTCCAGATACGCACATAGGAGACATTTTCCATTTGGGAATTGGTAAAAAACTGGTTTGCCACCGCCGCTGTAAGGGTAATGATATCGCCGGAAACCGATAATATAGTTGCTTGTCGTGGAATGCCGCTACGCGCCAGATCAAAGCGCCAGATGGAATTTTCCCCTGCTCCTCCGGGTGTCATTATCAAACTATTAATTTTCTGGCGAGAGGCGTCATGTTCCAGCCCTGCCGGAAAGCGCACCGCGCCTGTGTCCTTATCGGCGATTAAGGCTTCGTTCCATGCCGATCCGTCTGGTGAAACTTTTACGTGCCAATTATCATCACCGGTTAATCCGAACTCTGCTCGCCCCGACCAGTTAGACTGGAACAGAACAGAGGCCGTATCACCGACAGTATTTTTGTTGACCTTGAGCTGATGTCCGTTTCCTTCGTGACTAAATAATGAGTTCGGCGAGCTGATGGCCAATCTGTTGCTTGCGTCTGCCATGGTGTTAACGCCGACCAGCGGAGCGGGGTTTATCTGATCGCCCCCCGCAATGATCCAGGCTGTTCCATCCCAAGCAAAAACCTTACCTTCATCCATCACCCAGACCAACCAGCCCTGATTTGGCGGAAAATAAGCCCAGCCATTATCCTGCCAGGCCGCTATCTGCCCATCCTTGCCGCTCCACACGCCGGCTGCACCGGCGGCCACGATATAGCGATCACCATCAGTCGGCGCGCCGGGCGGCGCAATCAAATCACGATCAAGAACCGAAAGCTGCACAATAGCATCCAGCATCCGCAGCGCTTCATTATGGGTGACGTGTTTTTGCGCTTGTGCTGCCATGATATAGGGAAGCGTTAAATTGGGCGTGTTGTCGGTCATGGCCACTAAAAATCCGTTTATTGCGAACTGATGGCGTCATTATTGTCTGGTTTTTTTGAGCGGGGATAAGTTTTCGGGCAACGGCCGGAAAGGATTGGATAAAAATAATCTTTCAGACAGAGCCCCCACACCCCGGATTGTTCAAATTTTGCGCGCCGCCTTATACTCAACACTTTCCAGTTTGCGCCCATGCAAATCTCGAACCTCCATACCGCTTTGCCACACGGCCAGAGTAAAGCAGCGCTCAACAGCATGGTGTAATGTGGCGTCCAGTTGGCCCTGTTCGACCTCAAAATCGTGCAGTTGGAAATTTAATTTCCGCAACGGCTCTAAAGCCGATGGCCGGAACCAAAACATCGACCCTTCGAAAAAACCGTAACGCAAAGGGCCTGTTGCACCCATATCGTGTGCAATTTTTTCAACTCGATCGGCATTATCCATCATAAAGGCAGGGAGGGTTCTATACAGATCGGACAAGCCAACCATGCCGGTTGTGCTGTCCATGAACAATGACAATGCCCGATATGTGGCATATTTCTCCCCACACAATGTAAGGAATATGGTCCGGCGACGGCGATTCCCATCCGGCAAATGTGGACTGCGTTTTGTGTGTAGTTTTAACACCGCATCGTAATCGTCCAATACCCTACTCTGCAACACCGCAAGAAAAGGTGCTATATCGCGGCCACGATTTGGCACTACATGAATTGTAATATTATCATAACCGGTAATTTTCTGCTCAGCCTGCGCAACCCGATCTTCCGGCACGGTCAGATATATAGGTATATCCTGCTCAAATATTTTGCGGCAGGCAATTATTTCTTTGATCAATTCAGGATAAAAGGCATGGGCCACTATCGCTATTTTTAAGGAACCAATGTCATGTGGCTTGCGGAACCGATCTAGTATTCGGCGTATCCATCGTATTGGCCAAGAAAGATATACTCTTTCCGCCAGCAAAAAAACCTTTTCATAAATATATTTAAACCAGGGCGTTTTGTGTAAACCCGTTTTCTTGATGTTTGATTTTACCCATAACAACATGGTTATCCCCCACAAATAACTTTCTGGCAC
>WFOP01000150.1 GCA_015487985.1 Hyphomicrobiales bacterium | reverse complement strand
GTATTGGTGTTTCCCGAAGCATCGGGGCTGAAGACTATGTGAAGTTTTGGCCCAATCCCATTGAGGCGGTTTCAATGGCCGCCCAGGAAATGGTGTTCCTTGTCGATCGAACTTTTGCCTTTCTGGCCGATTTTTTTGTTGGGCGGGGTGATGTCGAGCAACTCGGCGGGCCAATAAAGGTGGCTCAGGTTTCCGGCGACGTTGCCACGCTGGGGTTTTTGGCCCTGGTCAACCTCACAGCATTGTTATCGCTCAATATCGGCATATTCAACCTGTTCCCCATTCCCATGCTCGATGGAGGGCATTTGGTCTATTATCTCATCGAGGCAGTGCGTGGACGCCCGTTAAGCCAGCGAATTCAGGAGATTGGTTTCAGGTTTGGAATGTTGCTGGTGGGCAGTTTGATGATTTTCACGGTCATAAATGACATATTTTAGCAAAATATGGTTTGAATTCCGGGTGTTGCAGGATTGCACACTTGCATTTTAATGCATCAAAATTGTCGTTTGTGACTTGCCCTGAGGTGAAAAACTAGTAAAACCTTTAAGGAAAGAATGCTATGGGACGGCGTGCGCGCGATTCTATTTGCGATTGAATGCTATGTGTAACGAATTAAAGGCTGTTGAGAACATCATGATACGACATAATTGGATTCGTAGTTTTGTTTTGTCCCTCGCGTTGACGCTGGTTGCCCCGTTAACAGGGCTGAGTATCGGGATAATCGGTGTTCAGGCCGCTCAGGCACAGACAGTGGCGCGTATAGACGTTACGGGCAATTCGCGCGTAGATGATGCAACACTCAAATCATATCTCACAATTCGTGTTGGCGAGGCCGCCACCAGTTCAAAAATCCAGTCTTCAATCGCCTCGCTCAATGCAACAGGGCTTTTCTCCAGCGTAAGTGTGCGCCTTTCCGGCAGCACCCTGCTGGTGCGTGTTGCTGAAAACGCAATTGTGGCTTCGGTCCTTTTTGAGGGCAATCAGAAGTTTACCGATGAAAACCTGATTGCCATGGTCAATGTGGCCTCTAGAAGCACGTTCACTCAGGAACGCCTGGCCGCTGATGCCGCCAGCATTCGGGCCGCTTATGATAATGCGGGTTATACGGGGGTTTCCGTTACCACGCGCGTTGATACGGTTGCCGATGGTCGCAAGCGCGTTGTCTTTGTAATCAACGAAGGGGATCGCGCGGGAATCGCCGCCATCAACTTCACCGGCAACAATGCTTTCAGCGCGAGTGCCCTGAAAGATATTATTTCATCCAAAGAAACCGGCATTTTGAGCTGGTTGCTGAATGATGACGAGATGAAGCAGGAGAAACTTGCTGTCGATAAAGAGCTGATCCGCTTGTTTTACGCCAATCGGGGCTATCCCGATGCGCGTGTGCTTTCGGCGGTTGCTGAATATGATGCAACGAAAAATGCCTATTTTGTCAGCTTTACCATTTCCGAGGGCGAACGCTATACATTTGGGGAAATTGGCATAGAAACGTCAATCGCCGGTCTGGATACCGAGGCGCTTCGTTCGAGCATCCGCACCTATCAGGGCAACGTATATAAGTATCGTGATCTGCAACGTTCCGTGGAAGATCTGGCCTATCGCGCCACCGGTCAGGGCTTTGCCTTTGCCGATGTGCGGCCGCGTCTGGACCGTGATGTTGTGAACAAGGTTTTCAATATCACCTATCTGGTGGATGAAGGTGCCCGGATTTACGTTGAGCGTATTGATATTGTCGGCAATACCAAGACCCGCGATTTTGTCATTCGTCGCGAATTGGGCTTTGCTGAAGGCGACCCGTTCAATCGCTCAATGGTCACCCGTGGCAAATCCGCTATTGAGGGCTTGGGCTTTTTCTCTTCTGTCGGTGTGTCAACACGACAGGGCAGTTCATCCGACAAGGTTGTTCTCAACATTGCCGTAGTTGAAAAATCAACGGGGGACTATGGGTTTACCGGCGGCTATTCAACAGCTGACGGTATCCTGGCTGAAATTTCACTGACGGAAACAAATTTCCTCGGTCGCGGTCAGTATTTGAAGTTGGCGATCGGTGCCACTCCAAACGGCCAGACCTATGATTTCTCATTCACCGAACCAAGGTTCATGGGGCTGAAGGTTTCAGCGGGGGTTGATGTTTACAGACGGTTCAGCGGAGAAACTCTTACGAACTTCTTCGGCTATGAATCGACAGGCGGTCAGCTTCGGTTTGGTGTTCCAATTACCGATCAGATTTCAGTTGATCTTCTGGCCGGTGTCGAAACAAAGACTTTCGCCGATGCCTATACATATGATCACGATAATAACCCCAATACCCCCGAAATTCCGCATCCCACGGCAGCAGGGGACTCGGTTGTTATCACCAATGGTCAGACATTGAACAAGGCGTTTGTCGGCTACAACCTGACTTACAATACAGTTGATAGCCCCTCGCTTCCCACTTCCGGGTTAATCGCAACGCTTAATCAGCAGTTCGTCGGTTGGGATCACAGCTTTGTTCGCACCGAAGCAAAGGCACGTTATTTCGTTCCGCTTATCGAAGATTCAGGTATTGTCGCTTCTGTTCGCGGTCAGGTCGGGGTTATCAACGATTTGAGCGGTGCCGGTGTGCATCCTTCGGAAACTTATTTCAAAGGTCCAAGACTTGTACGTGGTTTTCAGTCAATGGGCATGGGGCCAAAAGCGGCTAATGGCGAGAGCCTGGGTTCTTTGATGTTTGCCGGTATTTCCGCAGAAATCGAGTTTCCAATCCCGGTCCTTCCCGAAAGCTATGGCATTCGTGGCGCGGTTTGGGGTGACGTAGGGTATCTGTCCAGCGCATCTGCGGCGGCGGCGCCTACAACCAGTGGCGACACACAGCAAGTACGTTCCTCTGTTGGCGCGTCTCTTATCTGGAACTCACCATTTGGACCGCTCCGTGGCGATTTTGCCCATGTGTTGCAACAGGATACCGCCGATTCAACTCAGGTGTTCCAGTTCACCATCTCGACCTTGCTCTAAGTCTCAAGGTGTGAAACTATAAGCCAGACCGCGGTGCCTTTCGTACCGCGGTTTTTTATTGAGTAATATGTATGGTTGATGCGAGATTTTACAGTAGCATAGGTGATGTAGAGCTTTTTCGGCTTTTGCAGATTTGTGAATTGGCCACGACCGATTATTCAACTCAACAATTGCGTCACAAGATTAATGATGTCGCGCCGCTGGAAAAGGCGTCTGCCAATCAGGCGAGCTTTGCCACCAAGAGGCAATATCTGTCACAATTATCCAATTCAAAAGCCGGGGTCATTTTTGTCACCCAAAGCCTTAAAGAGGATGCTCCAAGCTCCGCCATTGCTATCGTTTGTGCAAATCCATACGGGGCCTTTGTTAAAATTCTGGACCATTTGTTTCCCGCTTCCAACCATCACCTCTCTCACCGCCCTCAAATACCCCACCTTGGCGAACCGGTTTATGAAGCCGATGTAATCGTGGATGCTAGTGCAGTTATTGGCTCCGGCGTTGAAATCGGCCGGGGGTCTGTTATTGGTCCCAACACGGTGATTGCCCCCGGGGTAAAGATTGGCAGAAATTGTATCATTGCCGATAATGTTACGCTTGAGTGTGCGCTTATTGGTGACAATGTCATCATAAACAGCGGCGCGCGCATAGGGGCAAAGGGGTTTGGCTGGTTGGATCACGGCAAAGCCAACATACCCATTCCGCAGGTGGGGCGGACCATATTGCAATCCCATGTGGAAATTGGCGCCAACACCACCGTAGATCGCGGGGCACTGGGAGACACCATTATCGGGGAGAATACAAAACTCGGCGCAATGGTGGAAATCGGACACAATACAATTATTGGATCAAACTGCCTGTTGGCCCCCAAAGTAGGGCTTGCAGGCAGCACAATCGTGGGCGATGGTGTGCTAATGGGCGCCGAAGTTGGATCAGCGGGACATTTGTCCATTGGTTCAGGTTCTGTCCTGTATGCACGGACAGCCATAATTAAGGACTGCCCGCCAGGGTCAAAGCTTGTTGGGGCGCCAGCCCAGAATATAAAAGAGTTTTGGCGGGAGCAGGCACAATTGCGCAAGTTGTTAAAGGGGTTAAGTAAATGAGTTCAGCTGATACAAAAGAAATCCACAGCAATGGTTCACAAAAAAAGTTCACCAGCCTGCAAATCAATGACTTGCTTGACTGCCTGCCCCATCGCTATCCTTTTTTGATGCTGGATAAAATCATCAATATAAATGGTGATGAGAGCGCAACAGGTATAAAAAACGTGACCTATAATGAGCCAATTTTTCAAGGCCATTTCCCCGACAATCCCATTTTTCCCGGTGTGTTGATAATTGAAGGAATGGCCCAAACCGCAGGCGCAATTGTAATCGCTGCGGAGCGCGAAAAAGGGCTTTCTCACCTAGTCTATATGCTCACCATCGACAAGGCCAAATTCCGTAAACCTGCAGTGCCCGGCGATTGTTTGGAATACCATATTGAAAAAATTCGACGCCGCAAAAATGTAGGCCGGTTTTATGCCCGCGCCATGGTGGGAGATACATTGATTGCCGAGGCCGAAGTGGGGGCGATGATTGTTGAACAATAGATTTTTCAACCGTCCGCATTGCCTGCAATCAAGCAATATTCTGGAGGGAAGTTAGACTTGAGCACCGTAAAAATTCATCCGTCCGCAATTGTAAATCCCAATGCCAAGTTGGGAGAGGGATCAATAATCGGCCCGTTTTGTATCGTGGGGGAAAAAGTGGAGTTGGGGGCCGGCGTGGAACTTATTTCCCACGTGGTTGTGGAGGGTAATACAAAGGTTGGTCCAAACACCAAGATTTTCCCCTTTGCGTCCATTGGGCACCAGCCTCAGGATCTGAAATATCATGGGGAAGACTCCTGGCTGACGATTGGTGCCAATTGCACCATTCGCGAAAGTGTAACCATCAACCCGGGCACCACCGGGGGCGGCATGAAAACCACTATTGGGGACAATTGCCTGCTCATGGCAAATTCCCATGTCGCCCATGATTGTCAGGTTGGAAATAACGTCGTTCTGGCCAATTATGTGGGCATTGCCGGGCACGCGGTTATTGAGGATTTTGTAACGTTTGGTGGCATCTGTGTGGTTTATCAATTTGTGCATATCGGTGCCCATGCGTTCGTTGGCGCACATTCCATGGTCGATGGCGATGTGATTCCTTACGGCATGGCGGTAGGAAATCGCGCAAAACTTGCCGGCTTGAACCTGGTTGGCCTTAAACGCCGCAAATTTGATCGGGAGGAAATTCACGCACTAAGAACAGCCTATAGAATGATATTCTCCTCGGAAGGCACGCTGCGTGAACGGGTAAATGACGCCTCAGAAATGTTCCAGGACAATAAACTGGTTCAGGATGTCGTCGAATTCCTGCGGGAAGCAAAAGGTCGCGCAATTTGTCAGCCCCGAAATGGCTCAAATGGTGAGTGATGAACAAGAAGCTGTCCGTGTTTGCCGGCGAAGGAGAATTGGTTCCGGCAATTCTGAAGTCGGCCAGTGATGATGGTTGGCAAATTCAACTGCTCAACCTTAGCGCACGCAGGGACCTGAATGACTGGGCGCCGATGGCGGCCAATCTGTCCAACCCACTGTCAATCCTGATGAAATTGCGCTCCTTTGCGCCCTCGCATATTTGCATGGTTGGTGGCCTGAAGATTTCTGACAAACAACGCGAAGGGCTGGCCGGTTTTTTGCGCAACAAGTCTAAACGCCAACGAACAACGGGGGATACCGGCATGTCTCGCCTGATTGGTGCGCTGGAATTTGCCACCGGGGCCAAGGTCATTGGCGTTCATGAAATCGTACCCGACCTTAAAGCCGGGGAGGGGCTTCTGGCCGGGCCAAAACTCACCCGACAGGTGTTGCAAGATTGCGCCTATACGCTGCAAATAGCAAAAAAAGTAGGGGAATTGGATATTGGTCAGGCCGCAGTCTGTGTTGGCAACAGAATAATTGGTGTTGAAGATATTGCCGGAACCGATGCTTTGTTGGCCCGGGTTGCCTCGTTTGTAAAAGAGGGGATGACCGGAAACAGTTCGGACCCTCTGATTTTGGGCAAAGCAAAAAAACCAGACCAGCCGGATACAACAGATTTGCCGGCCATCGGCCCCGATACTATTCGCCGGGCAAAGGAAGCCGGCGTCGCTGTGGTTTGTGTAGAGGCGGGACATTCGCTTCTGATTGGCAAATCGGAATTGTTTGAATTGGCAAACCGATATGACATTTCAGTTGTCGGGGTAAGGGAAATTTAATGCACATGCCTTCACCCCATCCCAAAGATCCAACCCGACAGGTGAGCCTGTTTATCCTGGCGGGGGAAGCGTCCGGTGATATCATCGGGGCCGACCTGATTGCCAAAATGCGCGCGCAGGTTTCGCTGAAACTGGCGGGTGTTGGTGATAGCCATATGATTGAATCCGGGCTGAAATCATTATTTCCGGCTACTGATTTAGCGGTAATGGGCTATGTGGACGTTATTATGCGCCTGCCATTATTGCTTTGGCGTGTGCGACAAACCGTGCGCCATATTCTAAAAACCAAACCGGATATTGTCGTCTTGATCGACTCGCAGGTGTTTTCAAATCTTGTTGCCAGGGGACTGAAAAAACACGGGTTTGGTGCACCTGTGTTGCTTTATGTAGCCCCCACTGTGTGGGGATATAAACCTGAGCGCGCCCGACATATTGTACCACTTTATGATGAAGTATTAGCAATTTTACCCTTTGAACCCCCCATTATGAAACAGCTTGGCGGACCGAAATGTCGGTATGTCGGACACCCGGCATTAGAGCGCCTTCAACCGGCGAACAATCCGGATGCCGCACGGATTATTCTGATGCCCGGCTCCCGCACCGGGGAGCTGAAACGACATTTGCACATGTTCAAAATGGTGAGCGAACGCCTGTCCGGAAGTCAACCTGATCTGGAGTTTGTATTAGTCACATTGCCCCGTCATGCCGCCAGCCTGACGACGAAAATTTCTAACTGGAAGGCCTCCATTGTTGTTGCAAGTACCAAAGAGGAGCGCGCAAAAGCATTCGCCTCGTGCCGCCTGGCCATCACCGTGGCAGGTACCGCCACTCTGGAACTGGCGGTTGCCGATATCCCCATGGTGGTAAGTTATGTGATGGATGTGGGACAAATTCAGCTAAAGAAAAAGCTGGATGTCAAACATTTTGCACTTCCCAACCTGATACTGGACCAGCCTGTGGTGCCTGAACTTTTATTTGAAAAACCCGATGCAGAACGTTTATTTGCGACAACGCGACAAATTCTCGCCAACCCCGATAGTTTGCATAAACAAAAGGCCGGGTTTGCCCGGATGCGCCAAAAAATGAAAAATGGCACGGATGAATATCCGCGCCATAATCCTGCAACTTGTGTGC
>WFOP01000149.1 GCA_015487985.1 Hyphomicrobiales bacterium | reverse complement strand
TCCTCCCCCACAAGTCGGTTGATCAGTGTTGATTTACCCGCATTGGGACGGCCAACAATGGCCACGTTGAGAAAACGATTGGGGTTCCAGCGGGGAACAATTTCGGCATCGGGTTCCACGTCGACATTTATTTCAGGCTGAAACTGTTTGTCGTCTTCTGATTCAATTTCAGACATTTTTTCATCGGCGTCATAAAGAATATTATACAGGTCGCCAATTCCGGTTCCGTGTTCGGCGGACAGGGGGATCGGCTCCCCAAGGCCAAGGGAATAGGCATCCAGAATTCCAGCTTCCGAAGCGCGCCCCTCCGCCTTATTCGCCACCAGATGCACCTGCCGGTTGGACTTGCGCAAAAGCGATCCAAAAGTCTGGTCAAGCGGGGTCACACCGGCGCGGGCGTCAATCATAAAGAAAATGATATCGGCTTCTTCGATGGCAGCAACGGTCTGCTGGCGCATGCGCGCTTCAAGGGAATTATCGGTAACATCTTCATATCCGGCGGTATCCACCAGACGAAAGGTAAGTTCGCCAATGCGCCCCTCCCCTTCGCGGCGGTCGCGGGTGACGCCGGGGGTATCATCAACCAAGGCAAGGCGTTTGCCCACCAGCCGGTTAAACAGGGTGGATTTACCAACATTGGGTCGACCAACGATCGCAACAGTCAATTTCATTTTTTCTTATCCGCCACGGATTTTTGCTATCGTTTATGTCAACCAAAACAACTCGGATCGCTCAACGCAAACGCCTAGTTTGTGACATCTTCTGATGCGTCAGGAATTTTTGCGCCCAGGGAGACCAACTGCGCCTCATACACCTGCACACGCCGAAGCAAATCAAGGGAAACTGCCGGATCTGCAATAATAGTGGCAAATTCAGCCCGCGCACCATCGAAGTCCCCGGCGGCGTATTTTGCCAGCCCAAGGGCTTCGCGCGCAACATTGCGCAACGGGTTAAGAGGTGTCAGCAAACCGAAAATCCGGGATTCCACCCCCGCAACATCGCCTGAATCCACCAGCGCGGTGGCACCGAGCAAAAGGGCCATTTCGCGCATGCGCGTATTTTTCTGGGTGTTGGCCAAAGCGTCGTAGGCAGCAACCGCTTCTGCAGTTTTGCCCTCGCTGGCCAGAAGGGAAGCCTGAGCAAAGCGGGCCAGAGTTGGATATTGTCCTGAACCGGTGGCGATGGTGGCATTCAAGGCAATATTGGCTGCCTCAAAATCCCCCTCCTGAACCAATTCGATCGCCGCATAAAACTGATCTGAGGATTTTGCAGCAATATCATTTTGATACCAGCGCCAGCCCTCGTTTGCAGCCACCAGCAGAACAATAAGAAATGCGGTGCCAATCACCCAGGGTCCGAACCGGCGCCAAAGGGCTTTCATGCGCTCAGAACGCAGTTCATCGTCTATTTCTGTAAAAATTGTATCTTCGGACATAATGTATGCTGCTTGTTCAGGTTATGATTTTGGCCGCACACTAAGCAAAGCGGGCAGACAAATCAATTAGAGTGTTTTGCAAATCAATTAAAGTGTTTTGGCAAATTCCATTGTTTGCTTAAGGGAGGCCGGGCCTATGAACAACAAACAAATTGAGCAGTTCAAAAGCATACTGCTCAAATCACAAAAGGAGCTTGTTGCCTTGCAGGATGCAAGCGCGGATTCGCGGGCACCGGTTCAACTGGACCAGACGTCCCTGGGGCGGGTTTCGCGTATTGATGCCATGCAGCAACAGGCCATGGCCCAGGCGCAGGAGCGGCAGCGCACCGGCGAGCTGGCCCGGATCACCCAGGCCTTGAAACGTATTCAAACCGGTGATTTTGGCTTTTGCACCGCCTGTGACGAAGAAATAGCGCCCGGGCGCCTGCAAATCGCCCCTTCGGTATCCCTTTGCATCAAATGCGCGGGGACTTAACTCCCCCGCGCCCCTTCACGCATAAACGCGCTTCTTTCATTAAAACAGAGCAACACCCGACAGCCACACATGGCCGAACAACAATATCACCATATAAATGGCCGTGCCGGCACCCACGGCAATAACATCACTGCGATAGCTGACAAATTCAGGGTTGGGGTCGCCTGCAAATTTTTCCTTCATGCGCGAAATCACGGCAAAGAGCAAAAACGAGCCAAACAACAATAGGGATGCCAAATCACCATTGGCCAGCAAATGACCCACGGTCCAATAAATGGTTCCCACAATCATGGGGTGTTTTACCGTCACCATTATTTTGCCCGGCTTTGAGCGGGGAACTGAAAACAAAATGAGGCTTATCCATACCAGCAACATGGTGGCATGACGGCCCCATGCGGGCGGATCATACACAATGGGGGCAACTTCACGATATTGACGCCAGCCCAGTACGATTAACACCAGGCCGAGGAGGGAAAGCAGTGAATAAACCCCCTTCCAGCGCTTCTCCCCCAATCTGGAAATCAGGGAGGTTTTTACACCCGGCACAAGCAGCGGCGTGATATGGGGCACAAAAAACAACAACAGCCCTAAAATAAAAACAATCATTTATTCGATTTCCTTACGAGTTTGATTCATCTGACAGTTTTGCACCTTATGACAAATCAGGGGCTTTCTCCAGCGCGGAATTGAAAGCAAAAGAGAGATGATTTCACCGTCCCCCGCCGGCTTCTTTTGTTTGAACAGGGGCATTCGCCCAGTCAAACATCAAAAGGAACTCCCGGCATCAATTTGACTTTGTTCTGACATGCCACGAAAATGATACCGAAAAAACGGCTAAAACGAATGGAGGATTGTCATGGGAATACTCAACAAGCTAGCAGGGCCGGTATTTGCCATGACACTCATGGCGATACCTGCCAACACATTTGCGCAGAATTTCGAGGCGGGCCTTGCAGCGGCCCAGGCAGGCAATTTTGAAGAAGCCATGGAAATCTGGCGGCCACTGGCCAAACAGGGGGATCCGCGCGCGCAATTTCAAGTCGGCATCAGTTTTGATGAAGGGGAAGGCGTTGAACTTAATGATGAAACCGCCGTTCGTTATTATCGCGCGGCGGCCAATCAGGACTATGCACCGGCTCAGCTTTATATGGGATTCATGTATGATATGGGCGAAGGGGTGGAGAAAAACGCCGCTGAAGCGGCGCGCTGGTTTGAACTGGCGGCCAATCAGGGCAACGCCAACGCGCAATTTCAACTGGGGTACAAATATCACTTTGGCAACGGGGTTAACAAAGACAGCCAGCTGGCTTTGAAATGGTACAAACTGGCCGCAGATCAGGGCCATGAGGTGGCGCAGAACAATCTCGGGGTCATGTATGAAAACGGGAATGGTGTCAAGGCGGATTCCGTGGCCGCTCTCAACTGGTATCTGATGGCGGCGGATCAGGGCTATTCTCAGGCTCAATCCAATGTGGGATATATGTATGACACCGGAAGCGGCACCCCCGAAGATAATGTGGAAGCTGTGCGCTGGTATCGCCTTGCCGCCGATCAGGGATTTGGTGACGGCCAGCACAATCTTGCCCTCATGTATCAATATGGCGAGGGGATAAAGGAAGATGACAATATTGCCGCACAATTATATCTGGCCGCCGCGCAACAGGGTATCAGCGGATCACAACTCAATCTGGGCCTGATGTATAAAAACGGCGAAGGGGTCCGGCAAAGCAATTTGCTGGCCTATATGTGGATGTCTGTCGCCATGAAGATGGGGGAACCCGAGGCTGCGCGCAATTTGTCCGAGCTGACCCCTAACATGAAGGCCCGTGAAATTGCCAAGGCAAACACCATGGCGCAAATCTGTCTGGACACCAACTTTGAAAACTGCGGCTGAACGCCGGGGCAGAATTGGCAATAATCCGGTTGAGGGGTGATCGATCAGGTCAAGGGGTCATCGATCAACGGATTTGGCTTGGCCAGCACCGTAAGAGATTCCACATCATCCAGCTTTACAACGCTCCCCTCGACGCTGACACCATAGGCCTTGAGGGTGCCAAAGGCGCGGGAGAGGTTCTCCGGGGTCATGCCCAGAATTGAGGCGAGGGTTTTCTTGTCACACGGCAGGTTCACGCGACCGCGCGCGCCCTGAGAGACGTGATATTTGATCAGCCGGTTGGCCAGTCGCTCGACACCGGTGCGCAACCTGAGGTCTTTATATTCTTTGACCACCGCCCGGAAATATCCGGCAAGCTCAACCACAATCGAGCGGGCAAAACCGTCATCCTTTTCAAAGGCATCGCGGACATTCTGGGCCGGAATCATCAGAATTCGGGATTTTTTGGAGGTGCGGGCCGACATCAGATAAACGGCATCTTTCAAAATGGCGGCAAGGATAAACGAGCCAACCGGACGCACCAGCGCCAAAACACCTTCGCGCCCGTTTGCCGTAC
>WFOP01000148.1 GCA_015487985.1 Hyphomicrobiales bacterium | reverse complement strand
GCTCAATGCAGACCTTGTGGGGGGTATAAAATCCATTGCCGGGGTAAATGATGTGGTGCTGACCTAAAGCGTGTTTGCCAAAAGTGCGCAGTGGTAAAATGTGCAGCGGTTTTAGGATAAAGGCACGCGAAACCAAATAAATAAAGCAGATCGCCTGAATACCGATAAACGCGAGATGCTTTGGCGGGCATGCGCCGATTATATCGGTCAAACCTGACATAATATGAACGCTTGCGCCCCGGCCATGGATGGGGTATATGCCGCGCGACTAAATTCACACACGGGTGGCGACGCACCAAATTCATGGTGTTTCTTCCGGTGATGAAATGGCCTCTTGGAGCTCATTTGATTGCATATCCCCCGTGGAGGACACAACCGGTAAAGGAGCAGGCCAGATGGCATTGCCAGATTTTTCTATTCGTCAACTTCTCGAAGCAGGTGTGCATTTCGGGCACCAAAAAAGCCGCTGGAATCCAAAGATGGAACGTTTCATCTTCGGCACCCGCAACAATATCCACATCATGGATCTGAGCCAGACAGTGCCAATGCTTTATCAGGCGTTGCAACTGGTTTCGGATGTTGTGGCCGATGGTGGCCGTGTGCTGTTTGTTGGCACCAAACGCCAGGCAGCACCCATCGTTGCCGCCGCGGCTCAGCAGTCTGCTCAATATTATGTAAACTCGCGCTGGTTGGGTGGCATGCTGACCAACTGGCAGACCATTTCCAAATCCATTGCACGCCTGCGAGAGCTTGAAGCGCTTGAGCAGGGGGGCAATGAAGGGCTGACCAAAAAAGAACTGCTTCATCTTTCACGCGAAAAAGCACGCCTTGATCGTGATCTGGGTGGCATCAAGGACATGGGCAACGTACCCTCGGTTCTGTTTGTCATTGACACCAATAAAGAAGCCATTGCCATTCTTGAAGCGCGCCGCCTGGGTATTCCCGTTGTTGCGGTCATCGATTCCAACTGTGACCCCGATGATGCTGATCTGCCGTTTCCGGGCAATGATGACGCCGCCCGCGCCATTGAGCTATATTGCGATTTGGTTGCCAGAGCGGCACTGGACGGCATTGCCCGCTCGTCCACCGATCATGGCGCTGACCTTGGCGCGCAGATTGAAGCTCCGCTCGAAGAAGTTGTTGCCGCTGAGCCGGTTGCAGAGGCCGCTCCTGCTGTTGAAGAAGCCCCGGCTGCAGCCGCTGAACCTGATACGGGCAAACCAATGTTTGTTGCCCCGGAAGGCGAACCCGATGATTTGAAGAAAATCAGCGGTGTAGGCCCGGTAATCGAAAAGAAATTGCACGCCCTTGGCATCACAAAATATGCACAGATTGCCGCCTTTAGTGCGCAGGAAATCGAACAGGTGGATGCGGAATTGAACTTCAAAGGCCGCATTGATCGTGATGACTGGCTGGGGCAGGCCGCTCAATTGGCCAAAGACGTTTAGTCTTGGGCCTGAGTGTTTGCATGGCAGCCTGTCCTTGATGGGCTGCCGGTTATACCTATCTAAATTTAGAAGCCCCTTGAGGCGCGAAAACTAAGGAATAGTCCAATGGCTGTATCTATGGCACAGGTAAAAGAACTGCGCGAAATGACCGGCGCAGGAATGATGGATTGCAAAAATGCACTTGTGGAAACCGATGGCGACATCGAAGCCGCAATTGACTGGCTGCGCTCCAAAGGTTTGGCAAAAGCCGCCAAAAAAGCCGGGCGGGTTGCCGCCGAAGGTTTGGTTGGTGTTGCAACCAATGGCACTACGGGCGCCGTTGTTGAAGTTAACTCGGAGACGGATTTTGTGGCCCGCAACGAAGAGTTTCAGAAACTTGTTTCCTCCATCGCCACTCTGGCGCTTGAGGGGGGCACGGATGCTGAAAAACTCAACGCCATGCAATATCCCGGCGCTGACATGAATGTCGCTGATACTGTGACCGCTGCTGTTGCAAAAATCGGCGAAAACATGGGCCTGCGTCGCAGTGCTGTTTTGTCCGTGAATGACGGGGTGGTTGCCTCTTACATTCATAACGCCGCCGCAGAGGGCCTTGGCCGGATGGGTGTTCTGGTGGCCCTTGAATCCACGGGCGACAAGGATGAGTTGCAGGCGCTTGGCAAACAGATTGCCATGCATATCGCTGCCATTAACCCCCTGGCGATTTCATCTGACGATGTGGATGAAGCCGTGGTTGCCCGTGAGCGTGCGGTATTTACCGAGCAGGCGAACGCCTCAGGTAAACCCGCAGAAATCGTCGCCAAGATGGTCGATGGCCGTATTCGCAAGTTTTTTTCTGAAGTGTGCTTGCTCGAGCAGGTCTTTGTGATTGACGGGGAAAGCAAAGTTGGCGCTTTTATCGAGGCAAAAGCAAAAGAAATTGGTGCAGATATTAAACTGACCGGTTTTGTGCGCATGGCCCTTGGTGATGGAATCGAAAAAGAAGAAAGCGATTTCGCAGCGGAGGTTGCCGCCGCCGCAGGCAGCTAGTAAAAGGTTCCCGAAACAAGATTCTTCCCGGTATAATTCCGGGACAATTTGGGGGCCTTTGTGGCTGACATTCCATACAAACGTATATTGCTGAAGGTTTCCGGTGAGGTTCTTGCCGGAGACCAGAATTTTGGTATCGAAGCCAAGTTCTTGAGTTCCGTTGCCGCCCAGATTGTCGAAACAGCACAACAGGGTGTTCAAATTGCCATTGTTATTGGCGCGGGGAATATTTTCCGTGGTTTGAAAGTGGCGGCTGAAGGCGGTGACCGGGTGACGGGCGACCTTATGGGCATGCTTGGCACCGTTATAAACTCTCTGGCCCTTGCTCAGGAAATCAGCAAGCAGGGTGTTGATACAAAAGTATTTTCTTCACTTCCAATGCACTCCGTTGCCGATGTGTTTACGGCGCGAGATGCAAAACGTGCCCTGAAAAATGCTCAGGTGGTGATTTGCGGGGGCGGGACGGGCAATCCGTTTTTTACCACCGATACCGCCGCCGCCCTCAAGGCGATTGAGCTGGATTGCGACATCTTGCTCAAGGGAACCAAGGTTGATGGCATTTATTCTGCTGACCCCGAAAAAGACCCGAATGCGGCCCGTTTTGAAACCATTAGCCACGAACAGGTGATATCCAACGACCTAAGGGTTATGGATACCGCCGCATTTGCCCTTGCCCGCGACAATAAATTGCCCATACTGGTTTATGCATTGGATGCGCCGGGTGGCTTGTCGGGGGTTCTGAAAGGCCAGGTGCCTTCAACCCGTGTAGGATAGCGCCCAGTTTAGTCATACCCTTTTTAGTCAGATCGGAACCAAAATGTCAGATTCGTTTTCAATTGATGCACTAAAAGCACGAATGGATAAATCAATTGACTCTTTACAGAGTGAGTTGAGCGGTTTGAGAACCGGCCGCGCCAGCGCAAGCATGCTTGAGCCGGTTATGGTTGATGCCTATGGTTCTCCCATGCCCCTCAGTCAGGTCGCCACGGTGACGGTGCCCGAACCCCGCATGATTTCAGTGCAGGTGTGGGACAAGTCTCTGGCCATTGCTGTTGATAAGGCAATACGGGACTCAAATCTGGGCCTGAACCCTATTTCTGAAGGCGCACTGATTCGTGTGCCTTTGCCCGAATTAAATGAAGAGCGCCGGCGTGAACTGAGCAAAGTGGCCGGCACCTACGCGGAACAGGCCCGTGTCGCGGTTCGCCATATCCGCCGGGACGGTATGGACAGTCTTAAAAAAGCTGAAAAAGACGGGGACATGGGGCAGGATGAAATGCACACTCATTCCGATGCCGTACAAAAAGCCACAGATGCCGCCATCGCAAAGATTGATGCCATGACCGCAACCAAAGAGCAGGAAATCATGCAGATTTAGTGAGGGGAATTTGCCCTTGCCTTTTGAAATTTTCCACCAGAACCAATAAAATCCATATCGCGAAAAGTTCACTAAACAACCATGTCTATGGAGTCTGCGAAAATTACCAGTCCTGAGGATGCAAACCAAGTGATGGAAAAATTGCAGATTCCCGTCCATATCGGGGTCACCATGGATGGCAATGGTCGCTGGGCACAGGCGCGTGGCAAGCCTCGAACAGATGGACATCGCGAGGGGATCAAGGCATTACGAAAGCTGGTTGAATATGCCATTCGCCATGGCATCAGATATCTGACGGTTTTCAGCTTTAGTTCAGAGAATTGGCGGCGACCAAAAAGTGAGGTCGAGTTTATTTTTAAGCTGCTGCGGCGCTTCGTTGAGTCGGACCTGCAAAAACTCCATGCCAACAATGTGCGTATTCGTATCCTGGGGGACCGGGAGGAACTTGAGGCCGGGCTGCAAGACATTATCACTGAAGTTGAAAGAAAAACTCAAAACAATACCGGGCTGAACCTCAATGTGGCCTTTAACTATGGTGGCCGGGCCGAGATCGCCAGTGCGGTTCAAAAAATTGCCCGCGCCGTAAGCCGTAAAGAGATTCTCCCCGATGACATTGACGAAAACCTGATTGAAAGAACGCTGTTTACCAATGAAATACCCGACCCCGACCTGCTTATTCGCACCGGGGGAGAGCAACGAATATCCAATTTTCTTGTCTGGCAATCGGCCTATGCCGAACTGGTGTTTCTTGATGTTTTATGGCCGGATTTTGATGAAGAAGATTTTGTTAAGTCCCTTGAAATCTTCTCCTCTCGCCAGCGCCGTTTTGGTGGTATTGAACCAGTGTCATGAATGATCGCTCCCTTGATGCGCAGCCCGCACCGTCCAAATCGACAAAGAGAAAATGGAAAGACCTTGGTCCTCGGCTGATCTCGGCGTTTTTCATGTTGGCAGTAACGATTTTTGTCGTGTGGGCAGGGGGCGTCTGGTTTGCAATTCTGGTCGCGGCGGCCTTTGCCTGGGTTATGCGCGAGTGGATGAAAATGATCACAAGGCAACCCCTTGATATATTTGGCATTGTGCTGATGGTTTTGATTGCGGTTATTTCCCTCATCAGTGCCGTGGTCGGCATCGGGGGAGGCGCTATTGCAGCCCTGTTGGGGTTGGTGATTGTGCTTTTGGGCGGCGCCCGAAACCGGGCGTGGCGGGCCGGGGGATTTGCATTTTTTTCAATTGTCGTCATTTCTCTGGTTGCCATCAGAGGCGATTCAATCAACGGCTTTATTGCCTGTTTTTTCCTTGGCACAACGATATGGATGACAGACACCGGTGCTTTTTTCTCGGGTCGACTTTTTGGCGGTGCCAAGCTGAGCCCTGAAATTTCTCCGGCAAAAACCTGGTCCGGGGCCATTGGCGGATTGGTGATTGGCAGTCTGGCGGGGACTTTGGTGTGGATTGTGGCAACCCCCTCGCCATGGTGGATTGGCCTTGTTGTTGCTGTTGCTGTTTCCCTGATTGGTCAGATGGGGGACTTGAGCGAGAGCGCCATCAAACGTCATTTCCGAATAAAAGACAGTGGCGGATCAATTCCCGGACATGGTGGATTGATGGATCGCCTGGATAGTCTTACATTTGGCGCATTGCTGGTATTCTTCGTTGGTGCAATTCACGCCAGCCCGCAAATGGTCGCAAACGGTCTTTTGCTCTGGTGATGCAACACAATTAACATAACCCGATATTACAATTAACCTTGGCTGGATAAAACATGTTTGAATTTGCCTGGTGGCTCATCTCCTATATCGGGCCGTTTTTGCTGGTGCTGACGGTCATCGTATTCGTTCACGAAATGGGCCACTATTTGGTGGCACGCTGGAACGGTATTGCAATCCAGACATTTTCCATTGGATTTGGCCGGGAAATTTTTGGCTACACCGACAAAATGGGCACCCGTTGGCGCCTCTCCCTGATTCCGCTTGGCGGCTATGTGCGTTTTCTGGGGGATATGAATGTGGCCAGCCTCAACGATCCCGATGCGGTTGAAAGGTTTGATGAACAGGTGCGACCCCATTTGTTTTCCCAAAAAAACGTCTGGCAGCGCATTGCCGTGGTTGTTGCCGGCCCGGCGGCCAATGTGATTTTCACCTTTCTGGTGCTTTATGCCTTGCTGCTTGGTTATGGCCAGTATGTAACAG
>WFOP01000147.1 GCA_015487985.1 Hyphomicrobiales bacterium | reverse complement strand
GTGCCAGCAGGTCACAGGTTTGAGCCCCTGATGACACTTTATCTGACGGAAAGGACCGATCCCGATGATGTGGAAAATGGGGCCAAATCAGGCCTTATAAAAGCGCTTAAACTTTATCCCGCCGGGGCCACCACAAATTCTCAAAGCGGGGTGAAGGATATTGAAAAAACCTATCCCGTAATAGAGCGCATGAGCGAAATCGGGCTGCCGCTTCTGGTGCATGGGGAAGTCACCGACCCGGACGTGGATATTTTTGATCGCGAAGCCGTTTTTATTGAAAAGGTTTTGCACCCCCTTCGGCAAAGGTTTCCCGCCCTTAAAGTTGTCATGGAACATGTAACCACATCACACGGGGTTGACTATGTGCGGGGGGCAACCGGCCATCTGGGGGCGACCATTACCACCCATCACCTGATTATCAACCGCAATACCATGCTGGTGGGGGGCATTCGCCCACACTATTATTGCCTGCCCATCGCCAAGAGGGAAAGCCATCGCCTAGCCCTTGTGGAGGCGGCAACATCAGGAGACAGCCGGTTTTTTCTGGGAACGGATTCGGCGCCTCACCTGGATAGAGCAAAAGAAACGGCCTGCGGATGCGCCGGGGTGTTTAGCGCCCCCAACACCATGAGTTGTCTGGCGCAGGTGTTTGAAAACCAAAATGCGCTTGAGCGGCTGGAGGGCTTTACCTCGTTGAACGGGGCGAAGTTTTATGGCATGGCGCCGAATAAAACCCGCATCCGGCTGAAACGCCAATCCACCCCCATCGTGCAGGACGACAAGCTTGAAACCCCCGATGGTCCCCTCACGATATTTGACCCCGGATTTGAACTCTTTTGGCATGTTGAACAAGATGCTAGTTAAAGCGCGACTCATGGGCGCGATGAAAAAAACAGGATAGGCTTTTAATGTTCTCCAATTCTTTCCCCGACAAAAAACTGATGGCAGAGCTGAGCGCAAAAATGTTGCTGGAAATCAACGCCGTGCATTTTCGCGCTGATGCGCCTTACAAACTGACATCAGGCATGGCCAGCCCGGTCTATATTGATTGCCGCAAACTCATTTCTTACCCCCATATCCGCACAACCCTGATGGATTTTGCCACCTCTGTGATCCTCAGGGATATCGGTTTTGAGCGTCTGGATGCAATTGCCGGAGGGGAAACCGCCGGTATTCCTTTTGCCGCATGGATTGCAAATAACTTGAACCTGCCCATGCAGTATGTGCGCAAAAAGCCCAAGGGGTTTGGCCGCGACGCCCAGATTGAAGGGGACATAAGCGAGGGGCAGCGCGTGCTCCTTGTTGAGGATTTGACCACCGACGGGGGCAGCAAAGTTGCTTTTTGCGAAGCATTGCGCAAGGCAGGGGCCGAGGTGAGCGACACCATTGTTGTATTTTATTATGACATTTTTCCCGACACCCGCGAACGGCTGGCCGAACACGGATTGACCCTGCATGCGCTGGCCACATGGTGGGACGTGCTGGCGGTGGCCAAGGAACACAATTATTTTGATGCCCAGACGCTGGATGAGGTGGAAAAATTTCTGCACGCCCCGACAGAATGGTCATTGGCCCATGGCGGCACAGCACATGGCGGCACAACACATGGCGGCACAACACATGGCGCAGCACTTGGCGAGACGAAATAGCGCTGCCCCTTCGGGCAAAACAGTTGGCTAATCCTTGAGAATTTCAACTGGCGCCTTGCTTTCAAGGTGCCAGATTTTTGATACAATTTTCCATCCCGTTGCCCCTTTGACAAAACAAAGGTGATCGACAAACACGTTCTCGTGGGCCTGAAGACGCAGTTTCACCACCGCGCTGATGTCCGAGAGCCAATCAATCAGAATGATCTGGTCCCGGCGCACCTGATTGCGCGCACCCGGCGAGGGACGACTTTCTACATCCGCACGAAAACTGGCAATGGGGTCAACAAATATTTTCCCCTCGTCGGCATCAAAAAGACTTGAGGCGGGATGGAACACCTTATCCAGCTTTTCCACATCGCAATAATATATGGCATCCAGATAGGTTGAAATTGCTTCTGAAAGTTCTGTGATCTGTTGCATGGTTCTCCCCTTGGCATTGGCAAAAATTCGATATAGATTGATTTATTGCCAAATGCAGCAATCTAAAAGCCACCGGCATGCCAAAAACAGAGGACAAAATGCCAAAATTTGCCAACGGCTCAAAAAACCATACGAATCACCGGGTTGTGGCGCTGGTTTATGATCATTTGTGCACGTTTGAATTTGGCATTGTGGCGGAAATCTTTGGATTACATCGCCCCGAGATGGGCGAAAACTGGTACGGATTCAAATCCGTTGCACTGGAAGGCGGGCCGCTTGGCGCCGCTGGTGGACTAAGGATTACAGCAACTGGCAACCATAATGATCTGGAAAAAGCGGATACCATTATCGTACCTGGCTGGCGTGGAAAAGACGAAAGCGTCCCCCCCCCCATGATCAAGGCATTGCAAGGCGCCCATGGGCGCGGCGCACGCATTGTTTCCATTTGCTCGGGCATTTATGTTCTGGCGGCGGCGGGGTTGCTCAAGGGGCGCACGGCCACCACCCATTGGCGGTATCTGAAGGATTTTGAAGGAAAATATCCAGACGTAAATCTGGCCCCCAACAGCCTGTATGTTCAGGACGCCAATATTGTCACCTCGGCGGGCAGTTCGGCAGGCATCGACCTGTGCCTGCATCTGGTGCGGCAGGACTTTGGCGTAAAACGGGCCAATTGTGTCGCGCGCCGTCTGGTAACCCATGCCCATCGCGAGGGGGGGCAGGCCCAGTTTATTGAACAGCCGGTGCCCGAACAACACGATGCCAGTCGGCTGTCAGATATTGTTGAATTTGTTCGCACCCATCTTGATAAAGACCACCGGGTTAAAGACCTCGCGCACAAAGCGGGCATGAGCACACGAACATTTCAGCGGAAATTTCTGGCGCTGACCGGATTGCCAATCGGGCGTTGGATCAGGCAGGAAAGAATGTCGCGGGCACGGGCGCTGCTGGAAACCGGCGATGCGCGAATTGATGATGTGGCCGCTGCCGTGGGCATGCCCAGCGTTGGAGCCTTGCGCTATTATTTCAGAAAAAAAATGGGGGTCAGTCCGGGGCAATACCGCAAACGGTTCGCGGGCAATTAAGTCCCGGAAAAAGGCAGACGCACTTTAGCGCCAACAAAGCGCACGGCAAAAGGCCGGAGCATATGCCCCGGCCCTTTATCTGTAACGCCTGAATTTTACAGTTTGATCCGATACAGTCCAAAACCGCTTTCTGCCGTTCCGGCGGGTTCAATGGCAACGGCGGTTACATCGTCCACAAATTCTGCCGCCTTGGGCCCGGTTTCAAACAACACCGTGGTATCGCCCAGCGGGGCCAGGGACCAGTTGTTGTCGGCACTCGGATTAACCGTGCCTTGCTGCACCAGATAGCGCACAATAATGTCGCGATTGGTATCGGGTCCGACAAAAATAATGGTTGAGCCATCATTGCCGGGGAATGTCCCCCCGCCCCCGGCACGATAATTATTGGTGGCCACCACGAATTTCTGATCCGGGTCAATGGGGGCACCATTAAACTGCAAGTCAACAATCCGGTTGGCCGTTGCATCAAGCAGCACGCCTTTGGAATCATATTTGCTTGGCTGGGAAACGTCGATTTTATAGGTCACCCCGTCGATCACATCAAAATTGTAGGATGGGAATTCCGGGTTCATCAAGGGCTGGTCTGAAGAGCCCGGCTCAATCTGGTTATAAACCCCGGCGGAACGTTCCAACCAGTCTTTAACCGTTGCCCCGTCAATCAGCACTGCCCGAATGGTGTTGGGATAGAGATAAAGATCGGCCACGTTTTTAATGGCCACCGGTCCCACCGGTACATCGGTATAATATTCAGGACCACCACGTCCGCCCGCCTTGAAGGGGGCGGCGGCGGAAAGAATAGGCAGGCCTTCCCATTCAGTGCCCTTCATCATCTGTTCGATATACCAGGTTTGCGCGTTGGAAACGATTTGCACCGAAGGATCATCGGCAACCAGGGCAAAATAGGAATAGAGTGGAGCGGCGGTTTCACCCACGGCCCGGCGCACATAGGCAAGGGTTTCGTTGTGGGTATCCTCAACCGAGGCCAGAACCGACTCCACTGATTCCACCAGCGGAATTTTTGCCCGTCCGTCGCGTTCAAATATGGGTCGCGCTTCTGAAGTATGGGCGGCAATGGACCAGCCATCCTCTCCTTTTTCCAGCAACAGGTCGATCAGGCCCATGTGCGACCCCCAGAACCCGGCCATGACGGCGGGTTTGCCCATCAGGGTGCCCGCTTCGTTGTCCACCCCTGCAATATCAGCATAGTTGCCGGGGAATACCCGGTGATGGTGGCCGGTAAAGACCACGTCAATGCCGGGCACATTAGCCAGGAACAGGGAGGCATTTTCTTGTCCCTCGCTTTCATCGGCATCAATGCCGGAGTGAGACAGGGCCACAATGATATCACACCCCTGCTCTTTCATTTGGGGCACATAGGCCCTGGCGGTGGAGACAATATCGCGCGCCATGACATTGCCAACCAGATTGGCGCTGTCCCAAGTCATGATTTGGGGGGGAACAAAGCCGATAAAACCGATTTTGATGGTATGGATTTCCCCGGAGCCATCAAGAATTTGCTTTTCCAGAATTTTATAGGGTTCAATCAGTGTATCATCGGCAAGCGGGTCAGCGCCAAGGGTGCTGCCATTGGCCACGTTGGCGCAAACAAAGGGGAAACTTGCGCCGGCAAGGGCCTTGGACAAAAACTCAAGACCATAGTTAAACTCATGGTTGCCAAGGGTTGCAACGTCATAGCCAAGGGTGTTCATCGCCGCAATCATGGGGTGTAAATCGCCCCCCTTGAACCCGCGCTCATAGGCCACATAATCCCCCATCGGGTTGCCCTGAATAAGGTCGCCATTATCCACCAGCATGGAGTTTGTCGCCTCAGCGCGCACCCCTTCAATCAGTTTTGCGGTACGGGCCAGCCCCATGGTGTCGTTGGGCTTATCGGCATAATAATCGTAAGGGAAAATTGACACATGCACATCGGTTGTTTCCATGATGCGCAAATGGGCCTGATTTGAGGAGGCCAAAGCGGCAAACGGGTGCATAACGACCAATGCGCCCGCTCCGGCGGTGGCGGCAATAAATGCACGACGGGAAATCTGAGTATCTTTAAGCATAACAAGTCTCCTCTTATGGGGCAGGTTTTGTATCGGCGAGGCTGCCCGTGTTTTTCGCCTGTGTGGCTTGTTCCGGCTGACTCTTGTCCCGGCACCACTTCATTTCAGGCCCAAAGCTTAGGACCATAAGTGAGAGCTTGGCAAATTTTTGGAGCAGATTTGAGGCACCTTATCCACACCCGGTACAACCCGACAGCTTTCCGACAGCTTTCCGACAGCTTTCCGACAGCTTTTCAGGATTGAAGGCCAATGGTGTCGGCTGAATTTTAGCAAAGTAAAATCCCTTGCAAACGGCAAAGAAAGTCGGGCAGACTTGTTTATTATGAGCATGCCCAAACTAACTCTTGGAATAGAAGAAGAATATCTGCTGGTTGATCTGGACAGCCGGGACCTGGTGCATGACGCGCCTCTTGGGTTGATGGAGGAATGCGTGGCGGTCCTTTCGGGGCAGGTCAGCCCGGAATTTTTGCAATGCCAGATCGAGGTGGGCACACGGGTGTGCAATTCCCTGCAAGGGGCGCGGGCCGAACTGGTTCACCTGCGCTCCTGTATCGCTGAAATTGCAAAAAGGCATAATCTGGCGCCTATCGCCGCCTCGACCCACCCCTTTGCCGACTGGATTGACCAGAAACTTTCCAACAAGGAACGCTATCACTCCCTGGCCAACGATCTGCAAAGCGTGTCCCTGCGGATGCTGATTTGCGGCATGCATGTGCATGTGGGGATTGAGGACCCTGATTTGCGCATTGATGTGGCCAATCAAATGCCCTATTTCCTGCCCCATTTTCTGGCCCTTTCGTGTTCATCGCCTTTCTGGGTGGGGCGCGACACCGGGCTGGCCTCTTATCGGCTGACCATATTCGATAATCTGCCGCGCACCGGCCTGCCGCCGGTTTTTGCCTCTTGGGGCGAATATGAACGCACCATCGCCACGCTGATCGATAACAAGCTGGTGGAGGACGCAACCAAAATCTGGTGGGATTTGCGCCCCTCGCACCGTTACCCAACGCTTGAAATGCGCATTTGTGATGTGCCCACCCGCCTTGATGATACGATTGCCATTGCCGCGCTTTATATGTGCATGGTGCGGCTGCTCATTCGTCTGCGCCGGGATAATCTGAGCTGGCGGCGCTATGAGCGGTTTTTGATCAATGAAAATCGCTGGCGTGCCCAACGATATGGAATTTCCAACGGATTGATTGATTTTGGACGGGACAAGGTTATCGACTATTCGGTGCTGCTGGATGAACTTATTGAATTGATCACCCCGGATGCACAAGCACTTGATTGCGTCAATGAAATCAACTCGGCCCGCGATATTCTTAAGCGCGGCAACAGTGCCTTAAGGCAAACACAGGTGTTCAATACCAGTTTGAAGGAAGGTGCTTCAATCAAGGAATCACTTAAGAATGTAGTGGATATGCTGATTGATGAAACCGTTACAGGTACCTGATTATTCCATATATTTCAAAGTGTTAATCACTGATTCTTCCCAAACATTACCAAAAATCCATGTGTCTTACCAAGTGTTAATTGGACATTTGCTCAACATATTCCGTATTTGACATATATTCAGAATGACCAACAACACAATTCAACAAAGGATAAAACCATGACAACAAAAACTCTCACGCTGGCAACACTTGCTTCTCTTCTTCTTATGGGTTCCGCCATGGCACAGGGCAATGCGCCGGGCGCAGGTTTCATTGATAACTGGGATCTGGATGGCAACGGCGCTGTTACCCTTGAAGAAATTATCGAAAAGCGCGGCGAAGTATTTTACATGTTTGATCAGGACGAAGACGGCGTTCTTTCTGCTGAAAACTACAAACTGTTTGACGAAGCACGCGCAGCCGATCAGGCGCAGGCAGCAGGCAACGCCAATGGCGGGGGCGAGCAGCGCGGCGCCAAGGGCATGACACTTGAATTCAACGATGACAATGGAGACGGGGAAGTGTCGCTGGACGAATTTGTTGGCAACTCTGACGAGTGGTTTGCCATCATGGATCGAAATGGTGACGGGGAAGTAACCTCTGCCGATTTTGGCCCCCAGTCACAATAAAGTCCGCCATTTTTCAGTCTTTTCATAAAAACTGATGATTTTAGAACAATTCACCCCGCTGTTTCCCGGATACTGAAAGGCCTGACACAGGCCCAAGGTTTGTCGGCTCAGCGGGGTTCGTATTTTTCTTCGTCCATTGCGTAATCAGGCATTTTGAAACCGTCGGCATCACGGCAACAAAACTCCTCATCATGTTAGATGATTTGCTTAGCGCTTGTCGTAATAAAGTCCCACCACATGTTCGGCTTCGGCAAAGAACAGCCAGCGCGAAATAAACAGGCCAATCATATGGGAAAGCACGGCAACACCGGCAAACATATGGCTAAAGGGCACGAACAAAAGAATAACAGCGGGCACAATTCCCAGCAACACGATCGCAATTATGCGTAATTTTTGAGCGTGTTTGCGCCCCACAATATATACCATTTCCTTCATCAGATAGTTGGGGGAGGAATGGGGGGATTCAAGCAAACGCACTTTGCCAAGACTGCCAAGACCGGTGGCGGTCTCAATCGTGTGGCGGGATTGTTCAAACCGGGTGTCCCCGATCTGCCAGGAAACATACTGGACCACCGTCAGCACCGTCAGCAAAAGGGCGGCGGGGAAAACCTGTCCGGCCAGCAGCGCTCCGCCGGCAAGGGCATAGAGCAAAAACAGTGCCGGGGTCAGCCCCATGCTCCAGCGCGGCACAGTTTTCATCTGCCCGTAAATCATGGAGGTTGTATAAATGGTCACAAGGGAGAATATTGCCCCCGCCCAGCCAAATATCTGCCAGCGTTGTTCAAGAAATATCAGACCAATGGCATAAACCGCCATGACAAACAGCGAAACGATCGCCATTATGCCTTCGCGACTGAGCCATGAGGAACGCCACTGGGAAAAAGCCTTGATGGCGTTTTTGGGATTGCCCAGATGAAAGGTTGACGCAATCAATCCCCCCACCGCCAGTGCATAGGCAATAAAGAAAAATATAAAAGCCGTCATGCCGGTAGCGGGGGGAAAACCAAAACCAAGCCAGGCCATGAGGCCAAAACCAATTCCCGAAAGGGATGTAAAAATTATAACTGAAGGTGCCGGGTGCATCAGATTTTCTCCAGTGCGCTATCGAGCCAGCCAAGAAACCCCTCGGGCTTGGTGGTGGCCGGTGTCAGAAACGGGTTGGGCATATCTATCTGCGCATCGCCTGAAACATCGGCTTTGGGACGCGGGGGCAGATATCTGTTGACCGGTTTTGTGCCCTGAGCCTCCATCAAAACCAGCCCACCGCGCTCAGCGGAGAGCTTTGATACGTTGCTTTCAGGGTCGGCAAAATCTCCAAAATGGCGTGCACCGGCCGGGCAGGTACGCACACAGGAGGGCACGCGATCTTCTTCCGGAATATTTTCGTTATAAATTCGGTCAACGCACAGGGTACATTTTTTCATCACCCCTTCGACTTTGTCCAACTCACGCGCACCATAGGGACAGGCCCATGCGCAAAGGCCGCAGCCCATACAATCGGCTTCGTTCACCAGAACAATGCCATCTTCAGTGCGCTTATAGCTGGCGCCGGTGGGGCAAACGGTGACACAGGGGGCATCTTCACAATGCAGGCAGGATTTGGGGAAATGTACCGTCTGGGCGTTGGATCCGTCCGCCTTCACTTCAAACGTGTGCACCCGGTTCAAAAAAGTGCCGTCGGGCGCGGCCCCATAAGCATCCACATCTGAAAGCGGCGCGCCATAGTTGGAGGTGTTCCACTCCTTGCATGAAATCACACAGGCATGACAGCCAACGCAGGTATCCAGATCAATGGCCAGACCAAGCCTCTTTTTTGTATTTTGAGGTAAGGTTGTCATCTTAAAATTCCTCCCCGTAAGCGATGTTTTTGGGGCCCTGCCCGACCGGAGATTTTTGCGGTTTGGTGTGGGGCTGAGAAATCTGATCGCCGGGATCTGCCTTTTCAATCTTTACCCTCAGATCAAACCACGCGGCCTGCCCGGTAACCGGATCGGAATTGCTCCAGCGCATGCCATCCTCTTTGGGGGGCAGCAATTCTGAAATCAGATGATTAAGCAAAAATCCTTTTTGCGCTTCAGGGGCTTTTTCATCCAGCGCCCAGGCGCCGGATCGTTTGCCAATGGCATTCCATGTCCAGACGGTTTTGGCGTTCAGCGCATCCATTTTGACCACCGGCACTTTTATCTTGCCATGGCGCGAAGTGAGCCAGGCCCAATCCCCGTCCTTAAATCCGTGCTCGGCAAAAATCTCCCCGGAAACATAAAGCGGGTTGGCGCCGTGAATCTGGCGAAGCCATGCATTTTGTGATCCCCATGAATGATACATGGCGGCGGGACGCTGAGTGAGGGCGTGCAGGGGAAATTCCTCCAGATCCACCACATTTTCTTCAAACGGTTTATACCAGATGGGCAGCGGGTCCATGGTGTCCTTGACCTGCTGGCGCAAATGGTCGGGGGGCTGAATTTTCCCGTGTCCTTCGGCGGCCAACTGGAACTTGCGCAATGGCTCCACATAAAGCTGGAACAGATAGGGCTGGGGGCTGTCAAACAGACCGCGCTCCACCGCCCAGTCCTGATAGGCGGCATTCCAGGGCTTAAAGAACGCGGCTTCATCAGGAATATGATCGATCCAGAAACCGCCATTGTCGATATAGGCCTGAATTTGATTGGGGTTTGGCTCCCCGCGCCCCTTGCCCTTGCCGTCCTTGCCACGGAAACCGGCCAAGGGGCCGACGCCGGGGCGGCGTTGATGGTTTTGAATATAGTCCGCATAGTCCTTGTAGGTTGCCGAGCCATCCTCATTGACCATGCCGGGCAGGCCAAGACGGGCACCCAGTTCAATCAGCACAGACTGGAAACACCTGACATCCCGATCCGGCTCCACCACCGGCCAGCGAATGGAATCGGCAACCGCGTCCGCCTCGCAAATGGGCCGGTCGAGCAACGAAATACAATCATGACGCTCCAGATAGGTGGTATCGGGCAGAATCAAATCGGCAAAGGCCACCATCTCAGAGGAATAGGCATCGGAATAGATGATGCGCGGAATGACATATTCCCCGCTCTCATCCTTATCTGTCAGCATGTCCATGACCTTGGTGGAATTCATCGAGGAATTCCAGCTCATGTTGGCCATGTACATAAACAGCGTATCAATTTTATAGGGGTCGCCGGCATGGGCGTTTGAAATCACCATGTGCATCAGACCGTGGGCCGACATGGGGTTTTCCCAGGTGAAGGCCTTGTCGATCCTTGCCGCGTCACCATCCCCGGTCAGGCACAGGTCTTCAGGTCCACGCACATAACCCAGATGAGGCCCATCCAAAGGCGCACCGGGGGTGACCTTGCAATGGGGTTTCGGGTGAGCTTCAACCGGTTTTGGATAGGTGGGCTTGAACCGGAAACCGCCGGGCACTTCAACCGAGCCAAGTAAAATCTGCAACAGGTGCAAAGCACGGCAGGTCTGGAAACCATTGGAGTGGGCTGAAATGCCGCGCATGGCGTGGAAGGCCACCGGGCGGCCGATCATCTTATCGTGCTTTTCGCCCTTCCAGTCAGTCCAAGGCTGGTCAATGGTGATTTCCTGTTCAAAAGCCACATGGGCCAGTTCCGCTGCAATGCGTTTGATCCGTTCAGCGCTGATACCGCATTGTTCGGCCACCGCCTCAGGGGTATGTGCATCGGTCAGGTATTTTTCCGCCAGAATCTGGAACACCGGGCGATGCGTGACCCCTTTAAGCTTATAGGTTCCAGCCATATCAGCTTTAACTTTGGGCTTATCAAAGGCCACCGGCTTGCCGGTTTTGCGGTCCAGAACCAGCGGTTTGTCGTCCTTGTCGCGCAAGAACAGGCCAAATTCAGGGGATTTTGGATCAGAATTGACCAGATAAGGCGCGTTTGTATAGCGCTGCAAATATTCCAGATCAACTTTGCCTGCCTTGAGCAATTCGTGGACCAGCGCCAGAATAAACAGGCCATCGGTGCCCGGCGTTATGCCCACCCATTCATCAGCGATGGCATTATAGCCCGAACGAACCGGGTTAACGCCAATGATTTTGGCGCCCCGTTCCTTGAGACGCCCAAGCCCCATTTTAATGGGGTTTGAATCGTGATCCTCGGCGACGCCAAAAATCATGAACAGCTTTGCCCGTTCCCAGTCCGGCGCGCCAAATTCCCAGAACGCACCGCCCATGGTATAGATGCCGGCGGTGGCCATATTTACCGAACAAAAGCCGCCGTGGGCCGCATAATTTGGTGTGCCATAGGCCTGCGCCCACCAGCCCGTCATGGACTGGCTCTGATCGCGCCCGGTAAAGAATGCCAGTTTTTCGGGAGCATTTTCACGGATAGGACCCAGCCAGCCGGTGGCGATTTCAAACGCCTCTTCCCATGATATTTCTTCAAACTCACCAGACCCGCGTTCTCCCACGCGCTTCATGGGGGCCTTGAGGCGGGCTGGGGAATAATGTTGCATAATCCCGGCGGAACCTTTGGCACACAACACACCCTTATTGACCGGATGATCCTTGTTGCCCTCGATATATTTTACCTTGCCGTCTTTCAAATGTACGTTGATGCCACAGCGGCAGGCGCACATATAACAGGTGGTTTTTCGGATTTCGTCAGAAACCTCAGGGGAGGTATCAAGGGCGGGCTGAGCGATTGGCGGCATGGTTTTGGTCTCGTTACAAGTTCAAACAATGGTCTGTCGTCAATGAATTAAGCACAAGCCATACCCCCCAACCGTGCAATGCACGGATAAACGGCCAACTGTCCCATGCCAATTCATTCATATTAGAATATGTTAATGGATGGTTGCAAGCGAAGTTTTATGCCCCGGTGCCAATTTGAGCTACGCGAAAAACTGTCAAAGCAAGAACAAACGATACACATAATAGTTGGTGAAGTGTTGTATTTTGCCCGAAATCCTCAGGGTTACAACCCGATATGGCAGTCGCCACGCAACGGTTCAGGCAGAGGAAAGAATGACCTGCGCGCTTCCCTTTGCCCGCTCAATCTGAGCGCGGCTCATCAGAGAAAACCCTGTGGACAGTCCATCGGCTTGTGCAGCGGAACTGGAAACCACGGTTACCTCGGACCATTTTCCACCCGGATAGCCGGTGCGCGGATCAAGAATATGCCCCGCTTTGGCGCCTCTATCAAATACCGTTCCCAACGGGGCGGAGGTTGCCATTGCGCCATTGCTGAGGGGGATTTTGGCCCGTTTGGCATCATTGAAGCCAATTTGCCAGGGGCCACCATCGGGGGCAAAACCGAGCGCGGCAATTTCTCCGGTGTTGACCAGCACGTTTTGCACGCCGCTGGCGCGAAAATAGTCGGCAATCTTGTCGGCGATAAAGCCCTGAGCAATGCCGTTCAGTGTCAGCATGACCCCTTTGGCCTCAAGGATGACTTTTTCGGGTGAAAAATTGACATGGTGCCATCCGGTCAACGCCAGTACACTCTCAATCTGGTCGGGCGAAGGCGCAGACCCCTTGGTATAGGAATTGGCATGAAGCGCCCAAAGGGCCTGCACACTGGGATCAAACGCACCCGATGTTCTTTCGTTCAAAGCGGCGCTGATGGAGAGTAGTTCAACCATCTCAAGTGCCGGCTCATACAAAACCCCCTCCCGGTTAAGAACCGAAAGCTGGCTGTCGTCCTGATAAAGGCTGAAAATGCTTTCAAGCCGACGGATTTGTGTCACCGCCTCACCAATCAATTGTTGTGCATCGGGATGATCCAATATAATCCGCGCATCCGCCCCCAATGCCAGCCCGCGCCAGTTTTGAGCGGTCGTGGCCGCTTTGGCACCAACAACGGGCAAAGCTGCAACACCGGCCAATATCGTTAAAACCCGTCTGCGCGTAACCATGCTATTCCCCTTGTGCATCTGTTTGAAAGTCCAGCGGCGATAAAACCATCTGAGCTGTTATGTCTTTGAATGCCAATACTTCGCCCCCGCGTTCAGCGGCAAATTCATTGGCTTTTTCCATTAACGCAAAGGGTACGATTTCAGGTGTACCCATGCCCCCGATGGCGTCGGAGCCAACGACATAAAAGGCGTCATTTGCATCAATCCAGTTGTCTTCCCCCGGCTTTTCCCAGCTTGGCGCTATCCCCATATCGTTCACATACAAAACAATCACCTTGGCGGATTGTTCGGGGGATTTGAGATAGGCAATGCCGTCCCGAACCTGAGAAAACCAAAGGGGGGCGGTAAATCCGGCCAGATGAACCTGCGCTTTTGGCCCGGCATGCTCCAGAATAATCATCTGGCAATAATGCCCGGCCGCTTCAGCCGTCAGCATGGCGGGAGCCGGTTTTTCCATTTCCCCCACATTCTGGCAGCCGACCAGAAAGGCCAGCAGAAAAAGCGCAAAAACCGCCCTGATCAAACTCATGGCTCGACCTTTCTAAATACCAGCCATGCACCAAGCAGTGAAACAATTGGCCAGCCCAATAGCGAGACAAGCAGGCCCCAGGTGCCGGCAACCGGCCCGGTGGCGTTCAGCCCGCTGGTCAAAGCATCCACCGCCACATCGGGCATATTCAGCAATCTGAAAGCGTCCGCCGGGTTCGCCACGAGAAAATAGGGGAAAAACGTGGTGGTGAAAACGCCGCCATTATCGGCAACCAATACACCCAGCAGGCTCAAATCATAAAGCACCACAAGAACCAGCCAGATGATTATCACTACACCAGAGGCCACGCCGGGTTGGCGCACGCTGGCTGAAACCGCATACCCAATCCCCAGAAATGTTGCGCCAAGGGCAAGGGAGGTGAAAAACAGGCGAATTAAGGGCATAAACGAAAGATCCGCCAGACCATATTGAGAAATGACCAGCAGAGTGCTCAGCGCCAGCCCCACCGCCACCGCAAAGGCCAATACCAGAAAATGGGCGACAAATTTGCCCAGCAAAATCTGCGCCCGCGACAAGGGATAGGCCAGATTTAGCGCCAGCGTGCCGCGTTCAATTTCCCCGGCGATGGCATCAAAAGCCAACAGCAGTGCAATCAGGGGCACCAGATAAACCGACAGGGTGGTGATGGAGGTGGCCGCAACCGTTAAGGGATCAACCCCCAGACTGCCCGCCGTTGCGCCACCGGCCAAAGTCAGAACCAGCGAAAACAGGCTCATCAGCACCACCGCGGTGGTCACCCACATATTGCGCCGGGCAACCAACAATTCCATTTGCATGACATAAAAAGCGCCCATTATTTCACCTCCAGATCAGAGGTTGAAATCTTGCGATAAAGTTCCTCAAGGGAGGGGGGGGAAAGCTCCACATCGGTGATCATTTCCCCCAATGTTGCCAGACGGTTCAGGGTGGCCATTTTCTGATCCTGCAAACATGTCATTTCCACAATTTGGCCGTTGACCCGCGCGCCGCCCAAATCTGCGGCCACCCGGTCCACATCTTTTGAGGTGGTGGTGATTTTTACAGAGATCGGCATTGCGGCCTGCTTGCGAAGGGTCGCCAGATCGGCGTTAGCCACCAGTTTCCCCTTGCTCATAATTGCGATGCGGTCGGTGCGGGTTTCAAGTTCGGTCAGGGCATGGGAGGACAAAAGCACGGCGGTTCCCGCATCTGAGAGTTCGCGCACAATGTCATAAAACTCATGACGGGAAACCGGGTCCAGCCCGCTGGTGGGCTCATCAAGCAAAGCCAGTTCTGGTTTGCCCAAAATTGCCTGGGCCAGCCCCACCCGCTGACGCATGCCCTTGGAATAGGTGCGGATTTTTCGGTTTGCCGCATGGGCCAGCCCGACGCGCTCCAGCAAATCATCGGCCTTGTTTGTGCTGACACCTTTCAGACGGGCAAAATGATGCAACTGTTCACGCCCGCTCAACGCCCCCTGAAAAGCAACACTTTCAGGCAGATAACCGATTGAGCGGCGCGCAATAGAAGAGCCGGGCGCATGGCCCATGACTTCAATCGAGCCGGAAGTCAGCGGGGTTAAACCCAATATCATGCGAATGAGGGTGGTTTTCCCTGCCCCGTTATGCCCCAGCAGGGCCACCCGTTCGCCGGGGGCCACCTCAAAGCTGACATCTGAAACAACTTCAAGCGCGCCATAGGTTTTACTGGTTTTACTGATTTTCAAATTTGTCATAATATGCCCATCCATGGCTCAATTTGGGGATCAACCGGCTCCATCAGCGGCGCTGAATCAATGACGCCTCCGGGCTGAAGCGCTGGAAACGCGGACTGGGACCAGCGAATAAGCTGCACAGCGGGGGAACCGAGCAGCAATTTTGTGGCCGGCTGCGACCACAGGACACGATCCATTATATCATTGGGGCGGAAAACAGAGTCGGCAATGGCGTCTCCGTTCAAATCGAACGCGGCATGATCGGACCAGTAATTGCCGCGCCCCTCAACGCTCCAGTCCACCCAGCGGGTGCCGGCATATTTCACCTGAGTCCTGTTGCCGACAAATCCGTTGTTGAAAATGCTGTTGCGTTCAGAGCCGGCGGTAAAATGTATGCCAATGCCACAATTCTGAAACAGGTTGCCGCTGAACGAATTTTTGTGGGAGTTGTAAATGAACAGGCATTTTTCAGCAACCTGCTCAATGCGGTTGCCGGAAATTGTGCTGTCATTCGTGTAATTCATCATAATGCCATAGTCGCGATCTCCGCGCGAAATATTGCCCTGCACGATGACATCGTTGGAGTTCATTATGGCGTAACCAAGATGGTTGCCCAGCGACACGTTTGCCGAAACAATACTGTCATGCACATACATATAGTGGACGGCAAACCTGAGATCTCGAAATCGGTTGCCGGAAAATTCATTGTTCGCTGAAGTGCTGGCAAAGATGCCATCGCGCCCCCAGCGTATGTCATTGCCGATGACTTTGGCCCCCGGTGAATTCCACACATAAACCCCATTTCCACGGTCGTTCATGCGGTGATCCTGACGCCCTTCAATCACATTGGCCTGAACCAGCGCATCTTTTGACCCCTGCAGATTCACCCCGATAAGATTGCCGATAATGGTATTGTGAGTAACTATTGCGCCGGTGGCGGTTTCTTCAAGAAATATACCTGCGTCCTTGTCTTCGCCGGCGGAACCTGAGCCGGTGATTGTCAGGCCGCGAATGGTCACATCGGGGGCAACAACCCGCACAACCGAACCTGTGCCATTGCCTTGAATGGAGGCAAGGCCATCCCCTTCAATTGTCACGCTGACGTTCACCGAAATCGGCCCGATATGAACCCCTGGTGCCAGGCGGAGGATGTCCCCCGCCTGTGCCGTTGTCAGAGCATTGGCAAGCCCGTTGCCCCCCGCTTTAACACGCAGTTCCCCCGCCAGCGCTGCAAACGGAGCGAAGAACAAAAGAACTGCTGTCAAAAGGGCGCGAATAAGCATTGCCTGACCTTTCCCTATGCAGGTTCAACTAACATGCGACCGCGCATTTCAAGGTGCAATGCGTGGCAGAACCACTGGCAATAGAACCAGTGAACCCCGGGCCGGTCCGCAATGAAGGTGATGGACTGGGTCGCCTGTGGTCCCACTTCCATGGCCACCCCGAAGTTCACCATACAGAACCCGTGGGTCAGATCGTCCACATCATCGACGTTGGTAATGTAAACCGTGACCTCGTCGCCCTGTTTTACGGTGAATTTCTCAAGAGAAAACACCGGCGCGGTCGAGTACATATAGACCCGCACCTTGTTGCCGTCGCGGATAACGTCCGCAGCTGCTTCAAGGTCCACCCCGTCAGCTTCAGCCTGTGCAACCGCATCGGCAAATGTGGGATCATCGCGTTTGTAAATCTGGGATGGATTTACCTTGGAGCGATGCACAATGATGCTGTCATGGGGTTCGGCGAAGGTTGAGCCATCATGCACCACCTCCAGATTGTTGTTGGAGATATCAATGAGCTGCTCGTTTTCCGGTTTTAGCGGACCCACATTGATAAAGCGGTCCTTGGAAAACTTGTTCATTGACACCAGCCATTTGCCGTCAGCCTCGTTGGTTTCACCCATTGAAGTGGAGTTGTGCCCGGGTTGATAGGCCACATCCACTTTTGCAATAATGGGATCAACATCCTCGCCGGCATAAAGGCGTTTGGCTTTGTCGATGTTCCATTTTGCCACCTGGCTATCAAGGAACAGGGTGGTAAAGGCGTTGCCCTCCCCGTCAAAAGCGGTATGCAAGGGACCAAGACCCAGTTCAGGTTCCGCAACAATGACCGAGCGCGGGTCAGCATTGTCGGAAAACAGTGCGTCCACCTTGGTGACATCGATCACCGAAACCGTTGGTGAAAGTTTGCCCGCAATCATAATATGCTGACCATCGGGCGCTGCGTTTACGCCGTGGGGCGACGTGGGGATTGGCACATAGCGGGTATATTTTGACCCCTTTCGCCCATCCAGAACCGGCACACCATTCAACATCTGATAGTCCCCGGCAGCAACCCCCGCTTCAATGGCCGCAATGTCAAAGATGACACAATGGTCCATTTCATTGGCCATCATTTCAGCCAGGTTCATGCCGTTTTCAGAGTTGTAGCTGGAGGCAAAAGCGTATTTGCCCTGATAATCAGCATCCACATTGTCAAGGTTGCCCGAGACCTGAAGCTGCCATTTAACTTCCATTGTGTCCCCGTCAATGGCGGTGAAGATAGACACATAGGTTGTGGGATCATCCAGAACCGAGCCATCGTTAATCAGTGGCGCTTCATGTTCACCGTTACAGAATACATATCCTGTGCGGGGGAACTTTTGCGGACGCAGGCCATGAATGGAATAGGCGTTGGGGATCTCAATGATCTTGTCGCACTTCATGATATCGGCACGAACGCGGGCAACCCGTGTGTTGGCCTTATCGTTCATGAACAGGTAACGCCCGTCATATGTGCCATCGGTAAATGACATATGGGGATGGTGCAGATCGCCGTTATCATAGGTCTTTTTGCCCTGTTTGGCCAACATGGCCCTGGTTTCAGGCAACAGTCCCTCAGTGAGAATTTTCAGCGATTCATTGGTCTGTCCCCAGCCGGTGGCCGAGCAACGGTTAAACACCGGAACACGCATCAGCTCGCGCATGGATGGCACGCCCAATATGCGCATTTCCCCGGTCTGGCCTGAAGACCAGAAGCCATAATACTCATCCAGATCGCCCGGCTTCAGCTCGTTTGCAGCCGCAGCTTTTGCCGGAGCCGTGGCAAGTATGGCGCCACCACCTGCGGCGGCAACAGCGCCCGCCAAAACAGCCCCGCGTCCGGTTCCTGTCAACAGGTCCCGCCTTGATATGCCGTCTTTTTCGTCAATATCGTCAGACATTTTTAGTCTCCTTTTTGGTGGTTGAATCTTTTATTATCCGGTCCATCGCAGCGCCCGACCGGGCAGTGCTCTGGGCCAGTTTTTCCCGTTTTTTCTTTTTCATAATTCGAACGGGACACCTGTTGTCGTCCTGATAAAGAACCTGACAATTCAGACACGACAAACATTCGTTGGGATTGATTTCGCCCGTGGGATGGATGGCCTGCACAAAACAATCGTTAGCGCAGGTCTGGCAGGGGTTGCCACATTCCTTGTAGCGTTTGAGCCAGTCAAACATGCGCATCCGCCCCGGAATGGCCAACGCAGCCCCCAGCGGGCAAAGGTAGCGACAATAAAAGCGCTCGATAAACAGCCCCGCCCCCAGAACAAGTGTTGCAAACAACACGAAGGGCCATGCACGGGCAAATTTAAGGATAATTGTTGTTTTGAAAGGCTCAACTTCGGCGAAATGTTCAGCCAGGGGAATTGACACCATGGTCAAACCGAACAATCCAAGAAAAATAATGTATTTTATCGGCCACAGGCGTTCATGCAGACCCCATGGCAAAGTCCATTGGGGAACTTTGAAAAACCGGGCGATCTGGTTGCTTAGTTCCTGCAATGCCCCAAACGGACACAACCAGCCGCAAAACCCGCCCCGCCCCCAGAACAGCAGAGTCACAGCAACCGATACCCAAAGAATGAATACCAACGGGTCGAGCAAAAACGTGTCCCAGGTAAAGCCCGCATTCAGCGATGCCCCCAGCGCCATCAGGTTCACGATAGAGAGTTGGGCATTCTGGCTCCAGCCAAGAAATACAAGCGTGACCACAAGAAAGCTCATGCGGAACCAATAAAACGCCCTGGCGTGGCGTGTGGCCTGCACCTGAAAAAAGAACACACCGGTCAGAATGGTCAGCATCGTGACCAGAATGCCGATTTCCACCTTTTTATCGCGCCAGATACGCTGCCACAGGGCGGCGCGGGCCGCTGAATCTTCGCTCACATTCTCAACAAAAGCCGGCGGCAGATCAGTGGGCTGGGCAATCAGGTATTGCCGGGGCAGTTTGTACCCCAGATTAAAAGTTATAAATCTCTTTTCAATGGCCCCCACGGAGCGCTGAACCAGCAATTGCAACCGCCAAGGCTCGGTCGGATCAAAAGCCAGATCTGAAGGAATTTTGAACAGGTCGGTTTCGCTAAAGGTTGGCGCGCCTTCAACGGCCACACCCCCCAGCCGGCGGTGCTGCTTGTCGCGAAAGCGTACCGACATGTCACCCTGAATGAGCTGAATACGGTCAAAAACGCCGCCGCGCACATATCCCGACCCCTTAAAGGAATAGCGCCCGCGCCCCATGACAAGGATGGCCTGCTCCCCCTCCTCAAGCCAGTCCTGCAAATTTGCAAATTCCGCCTCCCCCAACAGCGAAAGCCCGATTGCGGGCAGGGACACCAGGGCGACCTGCATGTCGATATAGGTGTCATCGGATGGTCCCGGTTCAGGGCGGGCAATGGCTTTTTCGTCGCCGGTTTCTTCAAATGCGGCATTGATCTGGCCCACATCCAGCGTCAGCCGTCGAATGGACCCGTCCCCTGACAGGGTCATCCAGTCGACGATATCTCTATTTTGCATGTCCAGTTCGTAGGTGGGCCCTGAATGGGCAATCTCAGCGCTCAGGCCACCAAGGCCAAACAGGCGCGCCACCTTGATGGATGCACGCACAATGGAATCATCAATAATCATGATGGTGACGGTGGCCCCGGAAATGATATCCAGATCATGGCCCTCCCCACCCGCTGCGGCTTCTGCAACGATATCAAGGCCTGAATAACCGGCAGTCAGTGCCTTGATTTTGGAATCAGGAATGCCAATCAACACGATCGGCTCTGAATGCTTCACCAGCTCGGCGCGCATCAGTTTTCCCTCAAGGTCGATGGCCACCATCACATGGATGGGTTTGCCCGAATATCCGGTTGTCCCGACAAAATCCGATGTGATGAAAGCATATCCCAGCAGTTCCTCATCCTTAAGAATTGGCACAACGGGTGCGGTTTCATTCAGGGGACCATAAGAGGTGGCACCCTCAACAAAATCGCTGGCGGCAATCTGTTGGGTGAAATGCAGAATTTGAGGGGAATTGCCTTGTGCCTGCAGGGGGGCAGTTAGCAGCAACATGCAAAAAATCAGTGTTGCAAAAAATGATAGCTGTATCTTTGGAACAAAACCGTAAGCCGGTTTCAATCGTTGCGTGTTCATGGTTTCTCAAATCTCCTTAAAACATATTGGCCGGCCCAAATCGGCGGCGGAGGGTCTGAGAAAGTATCGTTGCCAAGGGCAACTGCGGGGGGGCCACGACAGCTGATGGCATGCTTTGAAAATTGAGCGATGGCCACATTCTGCCGCGCTTCGTAGGTCACATAGTGCAAAAATTTCGGCACACTGAATTCAGCCTGAAACGGGGCTGGAAAACATGAATGATTATCCCTGTTCAGGGTACATTTGCATATGGATTGCAACTCCCGGGGAGAGTTTTGGTCGGGCTTGAAATCATCTGAAGGATTAAGCCGGACAAGTTGCAGCCCCGCTCCGGTGCAGACAACGGACCAGGAAACCGAGCTTTGCACAGCCAAAGCGAGCGCTGTGGGAGCCGACTGTCCAAGAATAAAAAACAGGCACAATAAAGTGAGTCTGACCCGTCTTTCCCAAACAGCTGAAGCTGAAGAGTGGCGCAGAAATTTCCAATATTTTTTTAGCCTTTGAGGCATCACTTTTCCACAAAATCGAATTGCAGCATCGGCGCAAATCGAGGCATCTATAACGCCATTTTCCAGTCCTGATTTGATTCAGAACAAAAAGCGCTTCGATTTTTTTCCAGTGTGGTTTTTTGATGTAATGCTGGCGATTTAATTCGCTGATTTTACGAGAAAAATCATCGAACTGCGGCAAAAAGTCGCGTAACAACAATGTGTTATGTATAAAATCCCAATGGCCGCACTTTTTCGCGGGCGCGACAAAACGCACCCGCGAACTGACAAGTTTCTTACATGGTCAAATCGGTTTAATGCCGGTTTGAAAGCTTATTTGTCAAACTTGTAGCCCAGCAACCGCAAAGCGTTGATCGTTACCAGAACAGTGGCCCCGGTATCCGCCAGAATTGCCATCCACAAGGTGGTGACCCCCAGCATGGTGGTTGCCAGAAAAACCGCCTTCAGCCCCAAGGCAATGGTGATATTCTGATGAATGTTGGACATGGTGGCCTGAGAGAGTTTAATCAAAGAAGGCACATCGCGGACCCGCTCATGCAGCAGGGCGGCATCTGCCGTTTCAAGGGCAACATCGGTCCCCCCGCCCATGGCAATGCCAACATCTGCACGGGCCAGCGCAGGCGCGTCATTTATGCCGTCACCAACCATGGCAATATCCCCCTTGAGCTTAAGTGCTTCAATTTCATCCAGCTTGTCCTGGGGCAGCAATTCAGACTTCACCTCAATGCCCAACTGGGCGGCAAGGGCGGCACCGGTACGTTTATTGTCCCCGGTCAGCATGATGGCTGAAACCCCGATCTCCTTGAGCTGATCCATGGCGCTTCTGGCGTCTTCGCGCAACTCATCGCGCAGGGCAATGGCGCCAAGTATTGTTGTGCCTGCAACCACCACAGCCACCGTTTTGCCCTCTTCCTCAAGGGCACGAATGATATTTTCCTGTTCCCCGCTATATTGGGCAATCTCTTTGGCATAACGGGGGGAAGCGATGGTCACCAGCAGGCCCCCAACTTTTGCGCTAACCCCACGCCCGCTCAGGGCCTTGGCTTCAGTTGCCTTTTTCAGGGCAATATTGCGCGCGCCAACCTCTTCAACGATTGCCACGGCAAGGGGGTGGGAGGACCCGGCCTCCACCGTGCCCGCCAGTTCAAGCATTTCTTTTTCCGTACCCGAAAAAACCCTGACATCGGTGACTTTGGGTGTGCCCTCTGTCAGCGTGCCGGTTTTATCAAAAGCGACCTGTTTGACATGGCCAATGGCTTCAAGAATGGCGCCGCCCTTCATCAACAGGCCATGTCGGGCACCGGTTGAAATGCCCGATGTAATGGCGGCGGGGGTTGAAAGTACCAATGCGCAGGGGCAGCCGATCAACAATATGGCCAGCCCCTTATAAACCCATGTCATCATGTCGCCCTCGAAAAACAACGGCGGCACAAAGGCAATCAGTGCGGACACGACAATTACCCCGGGGGTATAATAGACGCTGAACCGGTCAATGAAACGCGCGGTGGGAGACTTGCTGGCCTCGGCATCTTCCACCATGGTCAAAATCCGCGAAATCATGTTGTTTTCAGAAGTTTTTGTAACCGTTAACTGAATAACCCCGTCCACATTTATGGAGCCTGCATATACATCATCGCCCTCCATTTTTCTTTTGGGCATGGATTCCCCGGTCACCGCGGCCTCGTCAATCGAGGTGGTCCCCTGAGAAATTGTCGCATCGGCAGGCACGCGGCCACCGGGGCGCACTTCAATAATATCGCCAACTTCAAGGCTGTCGGCGCTTACTTCCCGGGTGCCCTCCGGCGTCACCAGAAATGCGGATTTTGGCACCAGGTCGGCCAATGCCTGCACGGACTTGCGTGCTTTTGCCGCCGCCATCATTTCAAGCAGCTCACCAATCAGGAACAAAAACACCACAACGGCGGCCTCGGCCGCCTCGTCAATGAATATGGCGCCAACCACGGCAATAGTCACCAAAGTTTCAATGGTGAACGGCTGGCCGGCAATTGCACTCAAGAATGCCTTGCGGGCCAAGGGCAGAAGAGCCAGCAACGCGGCAAGCGCAAAAACATAGCCCGAATAGGCGGGCAATACAAAAGAGGCGACCACCGCCAGGGCCAAAAGCAGGCCTGAAACAATCACCAGGCGCCCCTTGCCGGTCTGCCACCAGGAAAGATTTTCCGGCTTGGCCTTTTCATGGGGCTGATTGACTTTATAACCCAACCGCTCAACCGCTTTGATCACTGGCCCGGCATCCGCATTTCCATCAGCAAAGTTGAATTTCAATTTCTGATTGGTATAATTCAACTGCACGTTTTCAATCCCGGGAATGGCACAGACCACCCCTTCGATTTTGCTGGTGCAACTGGGGCAATCCATCCCATCGATCTGCAATGTTTTAGTTTCAGCCATACTCATATTTCCTGCTTATTTTGTTTTCTGGCCGACCTTATAAATCCTCCAGTCACTATAGGTTCAAGAAAAAAATGGCAGGTGGCACATGGCGCCGCCGGCGCCGGATTTTATCTGGAAATAACGGGAAAAAATGCACTGGCGCATGGCTCGGCAAATATCGTGACAAAAGTACCAACGCCGTCTTTTTTAACTATCTGGCAGAATATCGACATGGGCGCATTTCTGTGACACTTCTGTGACACGACATATATAACCAAAGGCTAAACTAAAAACATGATCGAGAACCTGTCCATCTGCCATGTTGAAAAACACCGCGAGGACGCCGTTTCCTGTGGGGAAGCTGCGCAATGGGCATTATTTGAGACGTGCCAGCGAAAGGTTTTCATTTCCATGGTCTCCCACACCCCGCGACCCGACAATCTGAAGGGAGAGGTTCTTAGGGGAGAAGCGGCCTATTCTTTGCTCCTAAACATTGTTTGCGGCCTTCAATCCAAAGTGGTGGGGGAAACTGAAGTATTGGGGCAGTTCAAAATTTTTGCAAACAGCGAACCGGCGGATCAGCCCATCTGGTTTAAGCAGTTTCGCCGGGTTGCACAGGATATACTGGTGGACGCCAAGGAAATCCGCAGCGTTTACCTGCACTCGGTTGGCCATCGCTCCTATGGCGCGTTGACGGCCAGCCATCTTAAAAACTGCAAAAGCACCGCCATCATCGGGGGCGGACAATTGGCGCGCAAGGCGTTACCTTACCTGAACGACAGGGGACAAAAGTTATGCCTGTTCCTGCGCGACCCAAGCCGCGCAGCACAAATACCTGCCCGAATGCTCAAAAACGTGAACGTCAAAAGCCTTGGCGAACAGGGTGACCTCTCGGGGGTAAAAGGCATGGTGGTTGCAGCACCAATGTCCTCGCGGGCAATTGCAAGCTGGATGAAGTCGTGTAACTTCACCCCTGACATGGTGGTGGATCTCAGGGATCAAAATGCCCATGAACGGCTTAGCGTCAGCGGGAAACTGATCACGCTGGACGATTTGTTTGCCAATATTGAAACAGTTTCAGAGGCTTTTGAAGAGCGCATCCGGGCCGCCAAAAACCGTATTTCCCATCTGGCGCGCGAACGTTCCTTTGTGCGCCACTATCGCCCGTTTGGATGGGAAGACATATGCACCTGAAAATTGCTTCGCGAAAGAGTGATCTGGCACGCCTGCAGGCCTATATGGTGGGGGACGCACTCAAAAGGCATCACCCCTATTTACAGATTGAATATGGTTTTCGCAGCTCGCTGGGGGATCAGAATCAGGATGACCCTTTATGGAAGATGCCCAGTCAAGGGGTGTTTACCCAGGATTTTCGTGCCGATCTGAACAGGGGCCATGTGGACATGGTGGTTCATTCATGGAAGGATTTGCCGACGCAGGACGATGGCTCCACATCACTGGCCGCAACCCTGAAAAGAGCCGATCACCGGGATTTGCTGCTGATAAAAAAAGATGCGGTCGAGGCCATCAAGGCCCGGCGTTCATTACGCCTTTTGTCATCCTCCCCGCGCCGCATGTATAACCTGCCCCCGTTTTTAGCCCGCGCCTTTCCGGGTGGATTGGATGATGTCAGTTTTGAGTTGGTTCGGGGCAACATCCAAACCCGGCTGGATAAATTATTCCGTTCACAGGCCGATGGGCTGGTGGTTGCCAAAGCCGCGATCGATCGCCTTGGCAACGCCCGCCGTTTTAATCAACCCGGGGAC
>WFOP01000146.1 GCA_015487985.1 Hyphomicrobiales bacterium | reverse complement strand
GCGCATCATCGGATGAATAAAGGGGGGGTAAATCCGGCCCCAATGCCACCCGCGCCGCCCCGGTAAGGGTCGCCATATCAATCAGTATTTCAGGGCTTTCCTCGGATGCGCACGAGAGGGCATCGGCCAGAATCAAGCGCCCCTCTGCATCGGTGTTGCCGATTTCCACACTCATGCCGTTGCGGGAAGGCAAAATGTCGCCGGGGCGAAAAGCATTGCCGGCAATGGCGTTTTCAACCACCGGTATCAGGACCCGCAGTTGAACTTTGAGATTGCCCGCAACAATGGCACTGGCCAGCCCCAAAATATTGGCGGCACCCCCCATATCCTTTTTCATCAGGACCATGCCGGCGGTGGGTTTGATGCTTAACCCGCCGGTGTCAAACGTCACCCCCTTGCCCACAAGGGTGACTTTGGGGGCGTCTTTTTTGCCCCAGCGCAAATCAAGCAGGCGCGGTGCCTGAGTGCTGGCGCGTCCCACCGCATGGATCAAGGGAAAGTTTTGTTTGAGCAGTTTATCCCCCACGATGGCCGAGCAGGTCATTTTGCGTTTTCTGGCAAAGGCGCGGATTTCTTTCTCAAAGGCTTCAGGCCCCAAATCATTGGCGGGGGTATTTATCAAATCACGCGCGATATATGCCGCCTCAACCAGCGCCCGGGTTTCATCGCTTTGGGGTTGATTTTCACTCAAAGTAACCGGTGGGGTTTTTTCATGATACTTCTGAAACCGGTAAGCCCCCAGCCTGAAGGCCAGGGCCGCCATCTCCGGCTCTGTTACATACCCTTTAAGCTCATAGGCGCCGGCGGGCAAGGCGGCGGAGGCCAGCCCCAGTTTCAGAGGGGTTTCCTGATTTTCATCCCCCATACCAAATGCAAAGGCTGAAATGTCTCCCTGTTTGTCCGGAAGCGGCAGCAGATGGCCCAGTCTGCCTTCAAACCGGTTTGCAGACAGCCAGTTTTTTTGCAACTGATTCAGGTGTTCGCCTCCCCGCTCCGAGGCTGCAATACAATATACCGGGCGGGGGGAATTTGATGATTGGCGGGTTCTTGAGGGTTTTTGCGCCATGCTTAATTTACAATCCTTTGGTGAAATTTTGCGCTGCCGTCCATTTGGGAACGGCGGACAAATCGCCTTGAAGGCGTCAGTTTAACTGACTGTTAGGGTTAATGATTTATTGAAATTGGTCAATGGAAAACCAATTGGATTGTTAAACCGTGGCTGTATCGAGCAAAGTGCAACACTCATTAAACACGCTCTCGCGCATGACGCGCTCATTCCTGATGATCGGGGTGGCGGCGGTTGCACTTTCGGCCTGTGCGTCAAATTCGGGGAGCAGACGCTCCCCGGACTATTCGGGATTGTCACAAATGGAAGCACAATCCAATCTTGCCCAGCTTGCAGCCCGGTTTGAAAAAAACCGCAATGACAAATATGCGGCGATAAATTTTGCGGCGGCCCTGCGCGCGGTGGGACAAGCCAAGCAGGCGGTTTCAGTGCTTGAAATCACGCTGGCTTCCCATCGCAACGACCCCGATGTGGATATTGCCTATGCCAAGGCGCTGGCGGCGGACGGGCGCTTTTCTCAGGCCCTCAACGTCATCAATAATACCATTCGGCCAGAAAATCCCAACTGGAACGCGCTTTCGGTCAAGGGGGCCATTCTGGACCAGATGGGACAGAACCAACAGGCCCGTGCCCTTTATGCCCAGGCCATGATTCTGGCCCCCAATGAAGCCTCTCTTGAAGCAAATATGGGGCTTTCCTTTGCCATGACTTCGGACCTTGCAAAGGCTGAAGAGCATCTTGTCCGCGCCCAGCGCAAATCCGGAGCCAACTCGCGTATCCGGCAAAATCTGGCGCTGGTGCTTGGATTGCAGGGCCGATTTGATGAAGCCCGCGCCATTTATCTTTCTGAATTGCCCCCCGATCAGGTGGAGGCAAATATGGCCTATATCAGAGCCTTGTTAACCCAGCAAAACCGTTGGGATACGATCAAAGACGCCGGCTAAAACGGTTTGAAAGCCAAACGGCAAGGAAAAGGCCCGTTTCTGATACGGGCCATTTTATACCCCAGTCACACCTGCGCCCAAGATATTCGCGCACCCAAGATATTCGCGCACCCAAGGCACATCTGTATCCAAGGCACACCTGTATCCAAGGCACACCTGTATCCGGCAACTTCTTTTTAGAAGCCAAGCCCGCCATTTTCCATCACCTTGATGATGGCCGGGGAAATAATCACAATGAAAAGCACCGGCAGGAAAAACACGATAAGCGGCACCGTCATTTTCGGGGGCAGGGATGCGGCCTTCTTTTCCGCCGCCATCATGCGCTGTTCACGCCCCTCCTCAGCCATCACGCGCAGGGCCTGACCAACCGAAGTGCCATATTTGTCTGCCTGAATGAGGGCGGTTGCAACGGAGCGCACGCTATCCAGATTGGTTCTGTTCGCCAGGTTTTCGTATGCGTGTGCGCGATTTTCCAGGAAAGAAAGTTCGGCTTTGGTGAGCATAAGTTCCTCCGCCAATTCCGGGCTTTGCTGGCCCATTTCAGCCGCCACCCGTTGAATGGCATGTTCAATGGACATGCCGGACTCAACGCATAGCAGCATCAGGTCCAACGTATCAGGCCACGCCTTTTGAATAGACTGCTGGCGCTTGATTATTTTATTCTTGAGCAAAATGACCGGCAAATAGGAGCCGATCAGGCCAATGGCGGTCGCATAAAGGGCGATCATATATAGTGGCCGGTCGGGCATGGTGATGAAACCAAGATAGATAAAACTGGCGATAAAAAGAATTATGGGCGTGACAAAGCGCATGAACAGATAGGTGGTCAGGTCCGAGGTGGTGCGATAGCCGGCCTGCGCCAGTTTTTGCACCGTTTGATCGTCCAGAAATGCCTTGCGCAGCGAAAAGGATTCAACGGTGCGGCGTACAAAGGTTGTGCTTTCCGCCGAACGCAGGGTGCCCTTGGACTGCTGAGCATCGCGCCCCTTGAGCCGCGCCAGCTCCTCGGCGCGCATGCGTTCGCGTTCAACCGCAACCCGCTTGATGCGCTGCTTGAGTTCGGAACGGTCAAAAAACTGCGCACCAAAAGTAAACACCACAGCGGCGGCGGACAGCGCGGCAAAAAGTGCGGTCAAAAACCCGGGATCTGTCAGCATGTCAAAAAAATTCACTGCCGCCCCCTAATAGTCGAACTGAATCATTCGGTTCATGATGAAAATGCCAATGGACATCATCACGGCGGCAACCCCGAGCATGATATTTCCAAGCGGCACCGCAACCAGAGGTAACAGGTAGGTGGGGGTAACAAAACTCACCAGCGCGGCAACGATGAAGGGCAGGGAACCAATAATATAGGCGGATGCTTTTGCTTCGGAGGACATGGCCTGCACCTTGGCCTGCATCTTTTTGCGATCTCTTAGAACACGGGCCAGATTGGTCAGAGCTTCAGAAAGATTGCCGCCCGATTTTTGCTGAACGGAAATAACCACCACAAAAAAGTTCACTTCAGAAAGAGGAACCCGTTCATAAATCAGCGCCACGGCATCTTCTGTGGACTGGCCCATGGCCTGGGCATCAACAACATGGGCAAATTCGGATCGGACCGGTTCTTTTGCTTCTCTGGCAACAATTTTAAGGGAATCGTTGAGGGGCAGACCGGTTTTTACGCCGCGCACAATGGCCTCCACCGCGTTTGGGAGCTCTTCAAGAAAGGCCTTTCTGAATTTCTTGCGACGGCGTGCCAGATACATGCGCGGCAAAAGGTAGGCCCCCGCCCCGGCAAATGTCGCCGTAAACAGCATTGGCACACCCAAAACAAACAACAGCACAAAAATAATGGCGCCCAAAATCAGCGAATTGCGAATAAACGCCCCCTTTTTCAGCTTCATTCCGGCCTGGAACAGCTGCATTTGCAGGGGAACACGTTTTTTCTTTTTTTCATTTTCCCTGGCCTGATCCATGATGGACTGCTGCAATTCCTTGCGCCTGCGATCCCGATCGCCGGCAATTCTCTCATCCGGAGACTTAAGGGGATCCCCTGTATTGAGGGCCTTAATTCGTTTTTCTGCGCGCCCGGAACCGGCCAGAGAGGGGACAAATGCAATGCCAAGCGCCCCGACACATATGAAAATCAAAATTCCTAATATGAAAGGTGACATGTTTTGCCCCCTATGCCGATTTTTGAGCGGTCGGATTGGCCGCTTCAAGGGCCTCAACCAAGGCCGCTTCTTCATTGAAATAGCGCGCACGCTCTGCCACCTTGGGCTTTGTAATGCCTGTGGAGCGATGTTGGCCGATAATCTTGGCGTTTTCATCTTCCCCCAGAATGTCATAAAGGAATATGTCCTGGGTAACGATCACATCCCCCTCAAGACCCAGTATTTCGGTTACATGGGTGATGCGGCGCGAGCCGTCCCGCAGGCGCGCCGCCTGAACAACAACATCAATCGAAGAAACGATCATCTCGCGAATTGTTCTTGAGGGAAGCGAATAGCCTCCCATGGTAATCATTGATTCAAGACGCGACAGCGCCTCACGGGGAGAGTTGGCATGCAATGTTCCCATCGAACCATCGTGGCCGGTATTCATGGCCTGAAGCAAATCAAAGGCCTCCGGCCCGCGCACCTCACCAACAATAATACGCTCCGGGCGCATACGCAGGCAGTTCTTAATCAGATCACGCATGGTGATCTCCCCTTCCCCTTCCAGATTTGGTGGGCGGGTTTCAAGGCGCACAACATGGGGCTGCTGCAATTGCAATTCGGCGGAATCTTCGCACGTTATGACCCGTTCATCACGATCAATAAAAGCAGTCAAGCAGTTCAAAAGGGTGGTTTTTCCCGAACCCGTACCCCCTGAAATCAGAACATTTGCCCGGACACGCCCCAAAATTCTAAGCAGGTCAGAGCCGGGCTGAGAAATCGAGCCGAACTTGACCAATTGGGCCAGTGTCAACTTGTCTTTCTTGAATTTACGGATGGTCAGGGCCGCCCCATCAATGGCCAATGGGGGCGCGATAACATTCACGCGCGAACCATCGGGCAAGCGCGCATCACAAATGGGGGAACTTTCGTCCACACGGCGGCCAACCTGGGACACGATCCGCTGACAAACATTCATCAGATGCGCATCGTCGCGAAACCGGACATTGGTGTTTTTCACCTTGCCGTTGACTTCAATATAACAGGATTGAGAACCATTGACCATGATATCGGCAATGTCGTCGCGGGCCAGAAGCGGCTCCAGCGGGCCATAACCAAGCACGTCATTACAAATATCATCGAGCAAATCTTCCTGCTCGGAAATGCTCATAATGATGGATTTCAGGGAGATAATCTCTGAAACGATATCCCGGATTTCTTCGCGCGCCGCCTCCATTTCCATGGTGGCCAACTGGCTCAAATCAATGGAATCGATCAGGGCATTGAATACGGTGGATTTGGTTTGATAATATTCCTCGTCATGCCCGCCGCTGATGTCTTCATTCACATCATATTCGTCCTGTTTCCCCAGGGAAGCAGCGGCTGTCTGTTGTGGAGGGCTTTGGGGCGGTTTTGGATTTTCTCCACCGGTTTGCACGGCGCCCGAAGACAATCGTGAGGCAGGCAGTTTCCCGGATTCGGGTTGCGCAGGCTTAATGGCCGAATGCGTGGGATTTTGTGTGTTCCCCCCAAAGCTTTTGCGTTTTCCAAACATTAACCCGCCCTACTTTATGCCTTTTTCAGCTTTTTAAACAGGCCCGTAATATCAAGCCCGCCAAGTTTTCCGCTCTGTTCAGGCAGTTCTCGCCCGGTTACTTTTACGGACAGTTTCTGAAATGAATCGTTGATTTTTGACACCGAAGATACCTCGGCAATCATCTGGCCATTATTGGCTGCGGTACCAAACAGGGCCGCATCAAAGGCAATTTGTTCCACCAGTTCGCACCCGATGGCGCTGGCAAATTCGCTGGCGGCAATTTCGGGACGTTTGGGGACCCCCACCTTGTTCAAGACAAGCAGGGGTTCACTTTCCCCCGGACGCAGGGCGCGAATTGTATCCGCCAGTCCCTTGGCATTGCGAAGATTTGCCAGATCAGGTTCGGCAACAATTATAATTTCATCCAGACGCGACATGGTATTGCGCACCCAGGCACTCCATAAATGGGGAATGTCCAGAACAACCAGCGGAATATTGTTTTGAACAAGTTCGATTATCTGTTCAAAATCCGTGGAACCAAGATCGTAGGTTTTTTCAAGCGTTCCGGGAGCCGCAAGCAAATTCACATGATTCGCCGCTTTGGAAATAAGGCGATCCAGCATCGTGGCATCCAGATTGTCCTGCGCATAAATAGCGTCAGCAATACCGTTTGGCGGATCCTGATTAAAGTTAAGGCCGGCGGTGCCGAACGCCAAATCCATATCAACAATCAATACTTCCTGGCGCACGCTATGGGCTGAAACCCAGGCCGCATTATGGGCAATGGTCGAGGAACCCGCGCCCCCTTTAGCCGAAACAAATCCGATGGTGCGACCAATGGGGGGGGCGTCTTCGGCGACAAAAATCTCTGAAATTGCTGTAACCAGCGCGTTGGCATCAATAGGCAGAACCAGATATTCGGCAACGCCGGAGCGAATGAGCTGGCGATAAAGCAGCACGTCGTTGACATGGCCCAGAACAATAACGTTTGTGCCGGCGTCACAAAATTCAGCCAGTTCATCAAGGGCGGGGG
>WFOP01000145.1 GCA_015487985.1 Hyphomicrobiales bacterium | reverse complement strand
TATCCCGATATTTTTGCGTCCATTCGTCCTGATGGTGCTCTGCATGAGCCGCAGCTTCCGCGTCATAGCGCTCCGCCTGCCTTTCAACAGAATTTTGCTCACGGGATTGTTGATCGGTGGATTTACTCATTTGTCGGTCACACTTTTAGTGGGGAAATCGGGGAATGCCGTTTATTGATGGCCTTAGAGTTTATTGAGCACGGCAATATTGCGCAACGCTTCTTTTTTTCCGTAGCGCGGATAGGTTGGCAGCAATATGACATTGTTTGAGGCGGCCCGCGCCTTTGGGCAATCGCGATACCATTTTTTGTAAATATCCAGATCGGCACAATTATGCAGATGTTGGGGCGCGCAGTCCCGCCCTTCGCGCATCAGGGTTTCAAGCGCCGCCTGCCGGTTCTCCACCTGTATGGGATAGGCCAGACATCCGTTGCCATCCTCAGGGGGTGTGCGTGGTGAAATGATGCTGTTTCGCCCCTCAAGCGCCTCATAATAAAGGCGCGCCGTATCAATTCTGGCCTGTTGCTCCGCTTCAATATTGCCCAACTGATCAAGGACCATCTGGGCCTGAATATTGCTCATTTTCTGCTTGTAGCCCTCGGGCAGGGCATCGCGAAATACCGGGTTCATTTCGGACTTGGTGACCTTTTGAATATGCTCGTTGCCCGACAAAACCCCATAGCGAAACACCCAGAAGGTAAAGCTCTTGAAGACCAGTGGAAAAGAGGCAATTTCAAACACGAGCCCCTGAATCATCCGCTTTAACATGCGCATGCGGGTGGGGGGTGAAAAGTCGGCTTGCATATCTTTGATTTTGTCTGCAACTTCTTTGTTCTGACAGGTCACAATCCCGCCAAAAAAACTGTTGACCGTTTTGAACAAACCAAACGAATAAATGCCGATATCGCCAAATGTTCCCAGATATTTGCCCCCCTTGCGCACCCCGAAAGCCTGCGCACTGTCTTCGATCAGCATCACATTGCGTTCTTTGCAAAGTGCTGAAAGTGGCTCGATATCGGCGGCAAGCCCATGCAGATGGGTCACCAATACGCCGGCGGTTTTATCATCAATCAGTTTTGAAACTTCATCGGTGTCAAGGTTGCAGCTTGCCTGATCGATGTCGGCAAATACCGGCTCGCCACCAGCGGCAATCACCATATTGACCACATCATAAATCGTGTAGGGGGACATGATTATCCTGGTCCGTTCCCGCGTTACGATTGCCTTGATCGCCAGATAAATTCCCACACGCCCCTGATTGACGCACACGGCATAAGGAACATCGAATTGTTTGGCCAGGTCTTGTTCGAGTTTTTGATTTGCGGGGCCAGGCTTCAGTTTTCCCGTTATAATAGATTTTGCGAGGGCAAAATATTGGCCCGGTGTGGAGTAAATGCGAAAACGACTCTTTGGTGCCCGAAACAACAGGGGCCGCTTGTCTGCCTTGGGGGTCTGGCTTTGGGAAAGGTTTGATGTCGCCATGATAATTCCAATAAACTGGTTCGAAAACTTGTGTGCAAAGAAACTGACTAATGCGTGCGGGAAATTTCCCCGGCAAGTTCGCGGCCAATCCGGTCTGCATTTGCCATGATGGTAAAAGTGGGGTGTTTGCCTGAAAGTGAGGTGAGGGCGGCGCCATCAACGCTAAATACGTTTGGCAGCCCGCGCACTTCGCCGTTGGGCCTGGCGCTGAGTTGTCTGGTGTCGCTCCCCAGCATGGGGATTCCCCCCGCATAATGCCCGTCTGAGCCCAGTTCTGCCCGTTTGGCCCCTCCGGGGAGCAGGTAGGCCCCCATTTTCTGCATGGCTTTTCCCATTGTCAGTTTGTGATCTTTGAACTGTTTTTCAAACGCATCCGTCACACCACCTTCAAGGTGGGCATTTCGTGTTGAATTGTCCATTGATACGCTGATTGTGCAATCGCTGTAAATGCTGGGCACATAACAATTGGCAACCACCATTGCGGGAATAAGTGTGCGAATGGTCCGGGCGGCAGCGGGGCGGCTCAAAGGCATAAAAGCGGCCAGGTCAGAGGCCAGCAAACCCTCCGCAGCAAACATAACGCCAAACCCATGGGTGGCGGGGGCCTTCGGGCTGCCCAACCGATAGGCCAGATGTCCCAGAGCAAAGCTCTTTTCAGTCTCGGGCTTTCCAACTCTATGTGGAATGACAAAAGCAAACGCCATGGCCGGGTGGGTTAAAATCGGCAATGGCGTATCATAAATTTTGAGCATATCGGTGGCCAGAATGGTGGAGCCAATCGTGCCCGCCGCAAGGCAGATACGGTTTGCTTTTACACTGAATTTGCTCTGTTTTTTACGATCAACATCACAGCACTCAATATTGTAACTCCCGTTTTCATTTATTGAAATCTGCTGCACGAACGCGCCGGGCTGATAGGTGAAATTGGGCTGGGCCTCAAGCCGTTCCAGATCCTGAGTGGCGGAGTATATGGAATTATTCTTGCATCCCCACAGACACATATTGTCATAGGTGCATGCCGAGCGGCCTTCATGATCTTCAGTGATAACGGCATTTCGGGTTCTTCCCAAAACAAGGCCCAGTGAATTGACAGCCACTTTTTTCTTTTGGTAACGGGCAAGAATATCCTGCGCATTCTGGCAAAGATCAAGGCTTTTTTGCAAAGGCACGTCCCCCAGAAACGGGCCGATATCATCGTTCAAAACGCCGCTGATACCGATCCGTCGGGCAACGGATTTATACGACGGCATCAAATCTTTTGCGCCAATGGGAAACCCGGACAAGTCATCTTCATTATAACAATAGGCACCGGCCCCCCACATGTTGGAAAGTCCGCCGGCAGCGAGGGACCCGGTGGGACGCAGGTTTCTGGTCTGCAAACCGTAGGCGGCCTTATATCCGCGTTGCACATAGCGAAACTGGGGCACCTTCATTTTTGGGGTCGAGTGGGCTTCATCGCCAATGCCGCAAAAGTCTTCCCCGATGAGTTCGCGCCATTGTGTGTCCCCTGGATCGTGGCGGATGGAGGCAAAGCTCCCCGACATTTTTCGCCCCACTTGCCCGGTGCGCCCCTGATCCAGCATCAAAACACTATGCCCGGCCTTGACCAGGGGCCATGCAACACTGACCCCGGCGGGGCCAGACCCGATTATGACAACATCATGGGACATGAGTTTTACCAAAGCCTCCAGATAATCAGGCGCGGCACCATACTCAACGCATCCAGCGTGAGGGAGCCAAGTAACATCAAAAGAACACCTGCGCGGCTTTCGCCGGGCCGTTGGCGCAGGCGGTGTGTGCCTTCAGGGGATGTTTCGCAGATGATGAGGGCTGCGTTGAGGCGTTTTCTCAACATGCGCT
>WFOP01000144.1 GCA_015487985.1 Hyphomicrobiales bacterium | reverse complement strand
ATCCAAGGCCGGGAAGGCCGGGAAATTGCGGTTTTCCCAAATCAGGTAAACCGGAGTCTTTGGCCAGTTTTGAAAAATCACCGGGGAGTTTTTCCGAAAGCCCTTTTGGTGCATCCGTGGGCAATGTGGCGGGGTCGATGCCCATTTCCCGGGCCATTCTTTCAAGTTCGGCCGGGTCCATGTTTGACAGGTCCGCCATGTTGCCCATACCATTTGCTCCCCCGGGCATCCCGCCGCCAAACATGCCGCCCATGGCGCCGGCAAGGCCGCCTTTGCCTTTGGCCATCTTTTTCATCATCGAAGCCATCTGGCGATGTTGTTTGATGAGTTTGTTGATTTGTGAAACTTCAGTTCCCGAGCCGGCGGCAATGCGCTTGCGTCGCGATGCGTTGAGCAATTCGGGTTTGGCGCGCTCTTTTTTGGTCATGGAGGAAATAATGGCGATCTGGGTGTCAAAAACCTTGTCGTCCATGCTGGCATTGCCAAGCGCCTTCTTCATCTGGCCCATGCCCGGCATCATGCCCATCAAGGCACCCATGCCGCCCATTTTTTTCATCTGTAATAATTGCGCGCGTAAATCGTTGAGGTCAAACGTGCCTTTTTTGGCCTTTTTGGCCATTTTGGCGGCGTCTTGAGCGGAAACGGTTTCCGCTGCTTTTTCAACAAGGGAAACAATGTCCCCCATGCCCAAAATGCGATCGGCAATCCGTTTGGGGTGGAAATCCTCCAGCCCGTCCATTTTTTCGCTGGTGCCAAGCAGTTTGATGGGTTTGCCGGTGGCGGCGCGCATGGAAAGGGCGGCCCCCCCCCGTCCATCGCCATCCATACGGGTCAGCACAATGCCGGTAATGGAAACGGCTTCATCAAAAGAACGGGCAAGATTTACCGCGTCCTGCCCGGTCAGGGCATCAACCACCAGCAATATTTCATGGGGGGAAGTTGCGTGTTTGATGGCGGTGGTTTCCGCCATCAGTTCCTCGTCAATATGGGTGCGCCCGGCGGTATCCAGAATAAACACATCATAGCCGCCCCGTTTTGCGGTGTCGGCGGCGCGATTGGCGATTTCAACCGGTGTCTGGCCCTTGATGATTTCGAGCGTATCAACGCCAATCTGTTTCCCCAGAACCTGAAGCTGTTCCATGGCGGCGGGGCGCCTTGTATCAAGGGAGGCCAGCAGAATTTTTTTGTTTTCGCGTTTTTTAAGGCGTCGGGCAATTTTGGCCGTGGAAGTAGTTTTACCTGACCCCTGCAGACCCACCATTAAAATGGGCACAGGGGGAGCAGCGCGCAGGTCAATGGGGGCGGCTTCTTCACCAAGCACCCGCACCAGTTCGTCATTGACGATTTTGACAACCTGCTGGCCGGGGGTGATGGAGCGGGTTACTTCGGCGCCGGTGGCCCGGGCCCGCACCTGCTCAACAAAAGCACGCACCACCTCAAGGGAGACATCCGCTTCAATCAGTGCCCGTCTGATTTCGCGCAGGGCAGCATTCACGTCCGCTTCGCTCAGGGCGCCGCGACCTGTCAGGCCTTTGAATATATTACCCAGTCGATCACTGAGATTGTCGAACATATTGCTACCTCGTTTTGTTCTGCTTGATGTTCAATATATGGGGCATAAAATTTCGTTTTCACGAAAACCCGTTAAACACTTGCTAAGAAACAGCCCGAAATCACCCGAGGGCGCAACGCGCTGGCGGGTGGGGACCGTGTGTATCAACGCACACACAAGTGACTCATAATTGTTTGTTCAAGACAGAGTTGGGGTCTTATAGGGGGATGGGGGAGAGGGAGTCAATGAAGAAGTCAAGGTGGAGAAAAATAGCAATTGAGCATTGCCCGGCTTAAGCGAGCGGGTTAAGCGTGGAGTAGATTCAACTCGTTAAGGAAGGCGTGAACATGTCTAACCCCATCGACCAAAACAAACTTGAAAAACTGGCTGAAGTGGCGGTGCAGGTGGGGCTTGGTCTTGAGGAGGGGCAGGACCTTATTATGACTGCACCCATCGAAGCGGCGCCTTTGGTGCGTTTGATTACTGAGCAGGCCTATAAGGCGGGTGCGGGGCTGGTGACCACGCTTTACAGCGATCCCGAAGCGACTTTGGCGCGTTATAAATATGGGCATGATTTGAGTTTTGACAGGGCGACGGGCTGGCTGTTTGACGGGATTGGCGAGGCATTTGACAATAATGCGGCGCGGTTGGCGATTTCTGCTGAAAACCCGATGCTTCTGGCCAATGAGGACCCTGAAAAAGTGGGGCGCGCCAACAAGGCCATGTCCGTCGCCTCGACCCCGATGCGCAAGCGTATTGTTGATTTCAATATCAACTGGAATATTGTTTCCTATCCCAGTGCTGACTGGGCCAAACAGGTTTTTCCCCATGATAGTGAAGAAATAGCAGTTAAAAAACTGGCGGAGGCGATTTTTGCCGCGTCCCGGGTTGATCTGGATGATCCCGTTGGTGCGTGGGCTGAGCATAACAAAACCCTGGCGGCCAAATCCAAATGGTTGAACGGGCATAATTTTGCCGCGTTGCATTTCAGCGGGCCTGGCACTGATTTAACCATCGGGCTGGCTGACAATCATGAATGGATGGGGGGTGCCGCCAAAGCCAAGAACGGCATTGTGTGCAATCCCAACATTCCCACCGAAGAAGTGTTTACCACCCCCCATGCATTGAAAGTGGAAGGGTATGTGCGTTCTTCCAAACCTTTGTCGCATCAGGGAACATTGATTGACAATATCGAGGCCCGGTTTGAGGGGGGGCGCATTGTTGAGGCCAGAGCGGACAAGGGGGAAGAGGTTTTATTGAAAATGCTTGATACGGATGAGGGTGCGCGGGCGCTGGGGGAAGTGGCGCTGGTGCCCCATTCTTCGCCCATTTCCCAATCAGGTACTTTGTTTTACAATACCATGTTTGATGAAAACGCGGCCTGCCATATTGCGCAGGGGCAGTGTTATTCGAAATGTTTTAAGGACAGCGAAAATCTGTCTGAAAATCAGGTGAGGGCGAACGGGGGCAATTCCAGTCAAATCCATGTGGACTGGATGATTGGCGCGGCGGAAACCGACATTGACGGGGTTACCCGAAGCGGGGAAGCGGTCCCTGTGTTTCGCAATGGGGAGTGGGCTTAGATCGTTTGGCAACAGGCTGTATTGCGCGCCTGAAGCGGGTAAGGATGCAGGTTAAGGGGTGTTAATTGTCCGCCCCTAGAAATTGACGCCATTGTGGGCCATATAAGGCGCGATGAATATCGCGGATATTACTGGATTTTATTAAATGGCGACAATGGTCAGCTATCTGAAAATGAATGGTCTTGGCAATAACTTTGTGGTGCTTGACGGGCGGGAAAAGCCAATTTCCCTGAGCCGGGATCAGGTGCGCTGGATTGCCGATAGTGATACGGGTATCGGGTGCGACCAGCTGATCGTTTTGGAGGTGCCAAGCGCTGAGGGCTGCGATATATTCATGCGGATTTATAATAATGACGGGGGCGAAGTGGCGGCGTGTGGCAACGCCACCAGATGTGTGGCCGCCGTCATTGGCAAAGAGACGGGCAAGTCCAGAATTCTCATCCAAACCGAGGCGGGGCTGTTAAGCGGCGTTGTTGAGGGGGAAAATGTTGTGGTGGATATGGGGGTGCCAAAATTTGACTGGCAATCCATTCCCCTGGCCGAGGAATTTGGCGATACGCGGGGGATTGAATTGCAGATCGGGCCGATTGATGCGCCGGTTTTGCATACCCCCAGCGTGGTCAATGTGGGTAATCCCCACGCTATCTTCTGGGTTAAAGGTGACCCGGATAATTATGATCTTGATCTGTTTGGGCCGATGCTGGAGAATCATCCGGTTTTCCCTGAAAGAGCAAATATTTCTCTGGCGCAGGTGTTGTCAGCGCAAAAAGTCAAGTTGCGGGTCTGGGAGCGCGGGGTTGGTTTGACCAAAGCCTGTGGTACCGCGGCGTGCGCGGTTGTGGCGGCGGGGGTGCGCAAGGGGCTTGTGGAGCGCAAGATTGACGTATATT
>WFOP01000143.1 GCA_015487985.1 Hyphomicrobiales bacterium | reverse complement strand
GGTTTCAAAGGCGCGATTCACGTTCCACAGGGGACATGCGCCGCCAAAACGGGCAAATTGCAGCGAGGTGGCGGAGTGGCGTTTGGTGATGGTGCCGGCGGCATCGACGCGGGCAAAGAAAAAGGGAATGGCGCGTGCCCCCTCACGTTGCAGGGTGGAAAGGCGGTGGGCCACCTGTTCCAGCGAGGCATCAAAGGTGCGGCTGAGTTCCTCCAGATCAAAGGCCAGAGTTTTGGCGGTTTCAAGAAACGCTGCATAGGGCATTTGCAGCGCCCCGGCGAAATAGTTTGCCAGCCCGATCCGGCAAATCTGGCGCGCTTCATCGGTTTTGAAGCGTGCGCCATCAAGGATTTGTTCAATCAAAGTCGTTTGTTCGAGCAGGGCCAACTGGTGGGCAATCTGGAAAAACCGGGAGGCGGTATCAAGTCGCTGATTGATGTATAAAACGCGTTTTGTGCGATCAAAGTGACGCATCAGGGGAGAAGCGCTTTGTGCCATGGCCGCGATTTTGATGTCGTGGGTGCGCTCGAAATAATCGATGAGCGTGTTGTGGCGCATGTGGGGAGTATCGTCGGGCCGGACAAATATTTCTTGAGCCAGTTCTTCAGCGGCGCGGTCCAACTGGTCGATATAGTTGTTGGCGTAATGGAAAAAGTCGCGCACCTCTTCATAGGGGCTAAGGGTGGTGTCGCCCTGTCCGCTTCCCATTGCTTCATCGGCGCCGGCCAACTGTTCTGTGGATTTTTTATAGGCGGTATAGACCTTGAGCAGGGCGTGGGCCATGTCGGGGGAGTTGGCGGACAGGGTTTTTAATTCATGCAGGCTGGGGATGGTGTCGCCAAAAACCGGGTCGGCAAATGCCTCGCGCAGATCGATCAGCAGGCGATCGGATTTGTCGCTCATCAACTCGCTTAAATCCAGATTGAATTTTTCAGCCAAAGCCAGCATCAGCGCTGCTGTGAGGGGGCGCTGGTTGTTTTCAATCTGATTGACGTATGAGGTGGAGACATCAAGGCGGGTTGCCAACTGATTTTGCGTGAGGTCATGATGTTCTCGCAGGCGGCGCAGTTTGGCGCCGGCGAAGATTTTTCTGTTGCGCATATAACAAAATCCACAAATTCACAGTTTGCTTATTTAACAAATATAACATGTAAGCAGTTTGCTGTCTCGTTAAATGTTGATTTTGCGGGTAAGCTTTGGGGCAGGCTTTGATATTGGCCGCGTGGCAAATTTTGGGGGATGTATGGAAAACATAATTGAAGCGCTGGAAAAACGCCGGGCCGAGGCGCGGCTGGGGGGTGGGCAGCGCCGGATTGATATTCAGCACTCCAAGGGCAAACTCACTGCCAGAGAGCGCCTAGATGTGTTGCTGGATACGGACAGTTTTGAAGAATATGACATGTTCGTCACCCAGCGATGCACCGATTTTGGCATGGCGGGTCAGGACATTCCCGGCGACGGGGTGGTTACCGGCTGGGGCACGATAAACGGGCGAATGGTTTATGTCTTTTCCCAGGATTTCACCGTGTTTGGCGGCTCGCTCAGCGAAACCCACGCGCAAAAAATCTGTAAAATTATTGATTTGGCGGTGCAGAACGGCGCGCCGGTTATCGGGCTGAACGACAGCGGCGGCGCGCGTATTCAGGAGGGGGTGGCTTCCCTTGGCGGCTATGCCGAAGTATTCTGGCGCAATGTGCAGGCCTCGGGGGCGGTGCCCCAAATCTCGGTTATCATGGGGCCGTGCGCGGGCGGGGCCGTCTATTCCCCGGCGATGACCGACTTTATCTATATGGTGCGCGACACTTCTTATATGTTTGTCACCGGGCCGGACGTGGTCAAAACCGTCACTAACGAAATTGTCACCGCTGAAGAGCTGGGGGGCGCAGGCACCCACACGCAAAAATCTTCGGTGGCGGATGCCGCGTTTGACAATGATATTGAGGCGCTGCTGGAGGTTCGCCGGCTGGTGGATTATCTGCCCCTTAGTGCGCAGGAAAAAGCGCCGTGCCTTGACGTGAATGATGTGGTTGATCGGGCGGAAAAGAGCCTTGATACGCTGATCCCCGAAAATGCCAACATGCCCTATGACATGATGGAGGTGATTAAAAAAATCTCCGATGAGGGGGAGTTTCTGGAAATCCAGAAGGAGCATGCGGGCAATATTCTGGTGGGCTTCATGCGGCTCGACGGGGAAACCATCGGCGTGGTGGCCAATCAGCCCATGGTGCTGGCGGGGTGTCTGGATATCAATGCCAGCAAAAAGGCGGCGCGGTTTGTGCGGTTTTGCGACTGTTTCAATATCCCGATTTTGACCCTTGTTGATGTGCCCGGATTTTTGCCCGGCACGGCGCAGGAATATGGCGGCATCATCAAGCACGGGGCCAAGTTGCTGTTTGCCTATGCTGAGGCGACAGTACCCAAAGTCACCCTGATTACCCGCAAAGCCTATGGCGGGGCCTATGACGTGATGGCCTCAAAGCACATCCGGGCTGATGTGAACTACGCCTGGCCAAGTGCTGAGATCGCAGTGATGGGGGCCAAGGG
>WFOP01000142.1 GCA_015487985.1 Hyphomicrobiales bacterium | reverse complement strand
CGCTTAAGCATCAATAATCGCTTTCTTCGTGCCAGGTTCTACCATCGCGCTCAATGAGGGCGACGGAACTGGTGGGGCCCCATGTGCCAACGGAATAGGGCTGGGGGGCTTCGTGCATTGCGTCCCAGGCGGCACGAATGGGATCCACCCATTTCCATGCTTCTTCAAGCTCATCACGCCGCATGAACAAAGTCTGGTCACCGCGAATAACATCGAGCAACAGCCGCTCATAGGCTTCGGGCACTCGGTCTTCAAACGTGTCGGCAAAAGAAAGGTTGAGATGGACTTCACGCAACCGCATGCCGCCCGGACCGGGGTCCTTAATCATCATGAACAGTTTTACTCCTTCATCGGGTTGCAGACGAATGACCAGTTTATTGGCGGTTGGCGTCCCCTGATCTTTTGAAAAAATTGAATGGGGCACTTTTCGAAACTGGATGACAATTTCAGACATGCGGGTGGCAAGGCGCTTGCCGGTACGAATGTAAAAGGGCACACCGGACCAGCGCCAGTTTTTAATTTCCGCCTTGATGGCAACGAATGTTTCGGTGTGGGAGCCTTTGAGTTCGTCGGGCAATTCATCCTGATAGGAGGCGACCTCCAGGGTTTCGGCGCGCACGCCTTTATACTGCCCGCGAACCGTATTCGTTTTCAGATCTTCACCGATCAGCGGTTTTAAGGAGCGCAGCACCTTGAGCTTTTCATCGCGCAGGGCATTGGGTTTGTTTGAGGCGGGCGGCTCCATGGCCACCAGACACAAAAGCTGCAATATGTGATTTTGAATCATATCGCGCAGGGCGCCTGCTTCATCATAATAGCCGCGCGTGCCTGCTCCAACGGATTCCGCCACGCTGATTTGCACATGGTCGATATGGGTGGCGTTCCAGATGGGTTCAAACATGGCATTGGCAAAACGCAGGGCAAGCAGATTTTGCACCGTTTCCTTGCCCAGATAATGGTCGATGCGATAAATCTGGTCCTCGGAAAACGCCGCCCCCACCGCGTCATTGATCTGCACCGAGGATTCAAGGTCATGCCCCAGCGGTTTTTCAAGCACCACCCGGGCGTTGCTGTGACAATATTTCCCCGATTTCAGATATTCACAGATTGGCGCAAAAAGGTTGGGGGCCACCGCGAGATAAAATGCCCGCACAACATCCTTGTCATCGCGCAACTTGTCCGAGATTTCCTGCCAGCCATCCTTGTCAGTCACGTCATTTGCAACATAGGAAAAGCAGGAAACAAATTTCTCAATCACATCGGGGTCGTGATAAATTTCATCCACATGATTTTTTATGGATTGCCTTGCAATCTCCTGCATTTTTTTATCGTCCCAGGGCCGACGGGAAATGCCGATGATGCGCGAGCGCTGATCGAACTGGCCGGCCTTGAAACGATAATAAAGGGCTGGGATAAGCTTTCTTTTGGTGAGATCGCCAGTGGCGCCAAACACCACATAGTCAAACGGTTGAACCGGGATTACGCGTGCAGACACTGAACTTCTCCTGTTCTTGAACGAATGTTTTGAGGCTACCCCAAAACAGTCTTTGACTGATGGGCAAGAATAAGCGCCCCCTGCAGGGGATCAGCCATGGGGGGGACAAGCACACCGGGATAGATTTTTTGAAGCATGGGCAACAGACGCTGCCCAAGCCCACCAACCACGGCGATGGATTTTATATCGCGATCTAAAAACCAGGTGACATATTGGTCGATGGCGCTGAGTTCAAATTCAATGAGCTGACGCGCCATGGCGTCGTCCTGCTCGTAATAGTCAAAAATCACGGGCACGAATTTTCCATAATCACCGGGGCGGGCATGCAGGGAGCCAATGGTGACATGCTCGCCCTTGGCACCATTGGCTCCATATTTTTCCTGTTGTGCCAGTTCGCGCGCTTCGGCAATGGCATCCGGGTTTTCAAAGGACCAACTCATCAGGTTTTCGGGAAGATTATCGAACTGGTTCATGATGTGATCGGTAAGAGCGGAGCCTTCGATAAGCCCCTCATGGGCCAGCAGGGACCGGCGCAGCAGTTCGCGCCCCAGAGTGGCCCCGGCCATTGAATCCCCCACCAGAAAACCCCAGCCGCCAACCTGTAAACGTTTACCTGCAATGCGCCCCAGCCCTGCGGAGCCGGTCCCGATAATCAGCACCGCGCCGTCTTCGCCCTTGTGTGCGCCGGCGCGGGCGATATCAATATCATCAACAACTTTTACATTGGCAAAGGGGAACCCGCGTTTAACGAAGCTGTCGCGGGCGGATTGAAGCCTGGCGCCGGCCATGCCAAAACAGGCGTGGGTTTCCTTGGTCATGGAAACATCCAGGCCGGCCTGCGCATAGACCAGATCAATCAAATCCATGATTGCGGCGTGGGCCGCATCCCCATTGCGAATTTGCAGGTTGGCGGGTGAATGGATAATCGCCTCTCCTAAAATTTCAAAATTCTGGTCGGTCAATCTCATCCGGCACTTGGTGCCGCCGCCATCAACCCCCAATAATAAATGCCCCAATTCTTTCACGCTCCCAACGGTGACAGCAAAATTGTCTGCGGGCAAAGACTAGGGAATTCCGCCATAAAAGAACAGTCTTTTTGCGCCAAATCCGGCTTACTTTTTTGCCCCTTTGTGCAAGAAACAGTGTATAAAAGGGGTGGAGAATGTGTGTGCATACGCACCCAATTGGGTCCAAAGACCAACTTTAGTATGAAGGCAGACATTGGGAACGTTATGGGCGGTCATCACTTTTTAATATTGGGGGGCGCGCGTTCGGGCAAAAGTGCACTGGCGGAAAAAACCGCCCTGAGCTTGAGCGACAATCCCGCCTATATCGCAACGGCACAGGCACAAGATGGTGAAATGGCGGCGCGGGTCAGCCAACACCGGCGGGAGCGCAATGACGCTTTCACCACGTTTGAAGAACCGCTGAATTTGGCTGAAGCGATTAAAAACGCTGCGTCGTTGTATGAGGCCATTGTTGTTGATTGTCTCACATTGTGGATGAGCAATCTGGGCCAGCTTAGTGAAGTCGATAGAACAGAAAAGATAGAGGCCCTTGTGCAGGTTCTGGCACAGGTTCAAAACAGCGACGTGATTTTTGTTTCCAATGAGGTTGGGCTGGGAATTGTACCGGCCAATTCGATGGCGAGAAATTTTCGCGATGAAACCGGCATCTTGCATCAACGCCTGGGGGCCATCTGCACCAACGTTATGCTGGTGGTTGCGGGATTGCCGCTGATGCTCAAAGGTGAACTGCCGAAAACCGATTAAAGCCGGATGAGCCAGAGCAGGCCAACAAATATCAGCGCCAGCGTGGACATTTTCCCTGACAGGTTCAGCGCCGTTTCAATATCGGGGCGCGCAAGGTCAGCCCGCCCTTCTCCCATTTGTGGCAATTGCAAAATCCTGCCCTGATAGGCGCGGATGCCGCCAAGGGAAAAATCCAGCGCCCCTGCTAAAGCCGCTTCGGGCCAGCCCGCATTTGGGGACACATGGGTTGGCGCATCGCGCAAGGTTACCCGCCAGGCCTTTTTTATCCTTTTCCATGGATTTTGCTGCCCGATACCGGCGGCCAGAATATAAAACAGTGCGCACAGGCGCGCCGGAACAAAGTTCACCACATCATCCAGCTTTGCACTGGCCCAGCCAAACGCGAGGTATTTTTCGCTTTTGTGGCCAATCATGGAATCAGCAGTATTTATGGCCTTGTAAACCGCGATGCCGGGCAGGCCCAAAAGGGCCAGCCAGAACAGGGGCGCAATGATACCATCGGAGCTGTTTTCTGCCAGACTTTCAACAGCAGCGCGGGAAATTTCATGTTGATCCAGATTTTTTGTGTCGCGGCCCACGATATGGGACACCTGAATGCGGGCGGCGCTGAGGGAAGTTTTCAAGACATCCGCCACTGCCTGAACAGCTTCATGCAAAGAGCGGTGGGCGAGAAAAATAGACGCCAGCGCGGCTTCAAATATCCATGGAAACGGCAGAACCTGCAAAAGCTGTACGATGGAAAAAGCGATGATAAACGTGACAAGAATCAACACGGATAACGCAAGCGCGCCTCCGGCACGACGTCTTGAAGCAGAAAAATCGGATCTATTCAGCCTTTGCTCCAGTTGTTCGATCAGCCAGCCCTGCCACACCACCGGATGGGCAATAGGTATTATGATCCCCTTTGGCAGGGCAACAAAGCGATCAAGGATTGTCGCCAGAAAAGCCACTGAAAAACTCATCGGTTTTGGGCCTTGTCTGGTTGAGGTCGCGCCATTTCCAGCAGCGCATCCAGATCAAGATATTGCTCGAGATGTTCAGCCAGATTGTCCAGAACCTGCTCGATGCGCGCTTCATAATTCATCGGCGAAACATTCCGCCCGGTCAAATCGGCCACAAATTTTTCCCTGAAATCATCGGCGGCAAACAAGCCGTGCAAATAGGTGCCCATGATATTTGTGTCAGGAGAAATCGCCCCTTCAAAAGTATCGCCGGAAACAGAAAACGGGTGCTCGCAGTCTGGTCCTTCGGTTTGTCCCATATGCATGTGATAGCCGGTTAGCGGACAATTAAATTGTGTGTCGAAACTGTTTTCAACTCGCAACTGTTTGGCGGTAGCCATAGTCGTGTTGACCCCCAGCAGGCCCAGCCCGGGACTGGTGCCGGGGGTGCCCTCAACACCTTCGGGGTCGGCAATGCTTTGCCCCAGCATCTGAAAGCCGGCGCAAATTCCAAGAATTTTGCCGCCACCTCTGGCATGGGCCACAATGTCTATGTCCCAGCCTTCTTTCCTTAAAAAAGCCAAGTCAGCCCGGGTGGATTTTGAGCCGGGCAGAATTATCAGGTCGGCATTTAGCGGCAGGGGCTGGCCGGGGGGCACAATAATCAGCTCCACCTCGGGCATCATTTTTAGCGGGTCCAGATCATCAAAATTTGCAATGCGCGGCAGACGCGGCACCACAATCAGAATTTTGTTGGCTTGAGTTTTGGAACCTGGCGTTTCCAGTCCCAGAATATCTTCGGCAGGCAACAGGTTTGCCTGTTCAAAGTGGGGAACGGGTCCCAGACAGGGGCGCCCGGTTTTTTGTTCAATCTGCTTCAATCCCTGTTTGAACAGGTCGGGGTCCCCCTGAAACCGGTTGATGAGCGTGCCTGCAACAAGCTCAGCGTCCTTAAGGTCGATAACGTTAAACGTGCCCACCAGCGAAGCGATAACGCCGCCGCGCTGAATATCCCCGATAATTATCACCGGGACATCGGCGGCACGCGCGAAACCAAAATTTGCAATATCATTGTGACGCAGGTTGATTTCCGACGCACTGCCCGCCCCCTCGATCAGAACCAGATCAGCATCCGCGCGCACCTCATCAAATGCCTTCATGACGTCAGGCAAATATTGTTCGCGTTTTGAAAAATATTCAGCCGCCGACATGGTGGCCACCCGCTTGCCGCGCACCACCAGCTGCGCGCCGCTTTCATGTTCGGGTTTGAGCAAAACGGGGTTCATGGCGGTCATCGGGGCGGTTTTGGCCGCCAGCGCCTGCAAAGCCTGCGCGCGCCCGATTTCCCCGCCATCTTTTGTCACCGCTGCATTATTTGACATGTTTTGCGGCTTGAAAGGCATGGTTTTGAGCCCGCGATTAACAAAGGCCCGGCACAGTCCGGCCACGATGAGCGATTTACCCACATCGGAGCCGGTGCCCATAAACATCAGCGTGCGCGCACTCATTGCTTTTCCCCGTCGGCAACGCCATCAATGATATGGGCATATGATCCCATGACATTTTTGTCCACGGCTCCCATCGGGTCCAGCTTTTTCCCCAGAGCATCGCGGGCTTCAAAAAGGGGCGGCAAATCATGGGAAGAACTGGTGGAATAGTGAAATTCGTGGGCCATCAACCTGTTTGGCCAGGGCAACGCAGAGCAATGTTGCAAACGTCGATATCCCAACACGCGCCTTGGTCGGTCGATAGATGTCTGATGGGGCAGCAGGCCACTCATTTTATGAGTCACCCCGTTTTTGTCCCTCAGAGATTTTCCAAGCACCATATAGCCCCCGCATTCCCCATAAATCAGAGCGCCCCTGTCGCGCGCCGCCAACAGAGCTTTGAAAAAATCATGGGCTGCGCTTAGTTGCGCCCCATGCAGTTCAGGATAGCCCCCGGGCAAAAAAATTGCATCAGCTTCAGGCGCGGGGGGTTGATTTGCAAGGGGGGAGAAAAAGCTCACCTCAGCCCCCCCAGCTCTCCAGTCCACCAGCCAGTGTTCATAGATAAACGCAAAGGCCGCGTCTTGAGCAATGGCAATGTGCTGGCCGAGGGGCCTGAGCCTTGCGGATGTTTGGATTGGCGCTTGAGGCAGCGGAGCCGCCAAAGAGCGGACCAGATCAAGATCAACGCCGGAAGCAACAAGCGCGCTGGCGGCGGCGGAAAATTCGTTGATTTGCTCTATTTCACCGGCCAGAACCAGCCCCAGATGACGGCTGGGCACCTGCAGGTTCTGATCACGCCGCAACACCCCCACCAAGGGGATATCAAGCTGCTGTATTGCTTTTCTCAGGATATTCTCATGCCGGTCGCTGGCGACATTATTCAGGATGATTCCGGCGATATTCACCCCTTTGCGCCAGTTGGCAAATCCTGAAATCAGCGCCCCGACAGACTGGGACTGGCGCGCCGCATCAACCACAAACAAAACCGGCAATTCAAGCATGGCCGCCAGATCGCCGGTGGCCCCGGTGCCATCAACAGCCCCGTCAAACAGGCCCATTACCCCCTCCACCACCATCAGGTCTGCATTTGATGCATGGGCAGACGCCAGGGCCTTTGTGCGCCGCTCTTCCATGCTCCAGGGATCAAGATTTATCGCGGGGCTTTTTGCCGTGATACCAAGAAAAGATGTATCAATATAATCGGGACCGGTTTTAGCGGCGGCCACTTTCAGACCCGTTTTCGCCATCGCACCGATCAGCCCGGTGGTAAAAACCGTTTTGCCGGACCCTGAATTGGGGGCAGCAATGATTATGCCTTTTGCAGCGTGCATTTTATCCATGGGCGTATTCTTTTTGCGGCAAATTGGTGATTTGTCGTTTCATAATGTGACTGTATAGAGGGGTATGGGCAAAGACAAAAATATCCTGAAAGAAACCGGCAACCCGTTGCGGCGGGGCTGGACGACCGGTGCCTGCGCCACCGCCGCCACCAAGTCGGCGCTGCATGCGCTGCTTGAAGGAGATTTTCTTGACCCTGTCCACATCACCCTGCCGGGGGGGCAACGCCCCGCATTTGTGCTGAACAGTCAAAGGCGGGGGGAACAGTTTGCCGAAGCCGGTATTGTCAAGGAT
>WFOP01000141.1 GCA_015487985.1 Hyphomicrobiales bacterium | reverse complement strand
GTCTGACGTGGTCCAAGCGGCACCATGACAATTGAACCGCGCCCCACCTGCATGCCCCCCGGCACGCGATAGGAATAGGGACCCTCCACCGCGACCCCCAGCATGACCGCAACGACGTCCCCTTGTGAATAGATTTTTTCCGCCTCATTCATTATACGATCTTAGATAAGCGAAAAAAATAATCCAACGACAATTTTGCTTTTGCTAAAACTTTGCCGCTAAACTTGTCCCCATGAGCGACTTTGCCTTTGCAACAGATGAAACCACCCGTGCCCAGATCACAAACTGGCTCAATGCCCTTATGTCCATGCGCCGGCTTTCCAGGCCAACTCTTGAGGCCTATCAGCGCGACATTGCCCAGTTTATGGCTTTTCTGACCCACCATTTTGGCCAACCTGTAACCCTTGAAATGTTGCAAAATCTTCATACCCGTGACATTCGCTCTTTCATGGCCATGCGTCGGCAAAAAGGAATTGGTCCGCGCTCCCTTGCCCGCCAGATTTCAGCACTCAAAAATTTCTTCACCTTTCTCGAACGTCACAATCTGATAAACAATCAGGTGCTACATCTGGTAAAGGCTCCCAAAAAACCGGCCTCCCTGCCAAAAGCACTCACTATAAATGAAGCAAAGAACACCATCGCCATGACCAATGACATTGAGGCGCGCCCATGGGTCGCCGCCCGGGATATGGCAGTGCTTTCCCTTTGTTACGGAGCCGGATTGCGCATTTCAGAAGCCCTTGCAATTTGCGCCCAGGACCTGAATGAAGGCGCATTGCGGGTGAAAGGAAAAGGTAACAAAGTCCGCATGGTGCCGCTGATTGCCCCGGTGCGTCGGGCCATCGACACCTATCTTGAAAGCTGCCCCTTCAAACCCGCAGGCCACGAACCGATATTTCGCGGTGTGCGCGGCGGTGTACTCTCCCCCCGCCTGATCCAGCAACGTATGGTGCAATTGCGTTCCGCCCTTGGCCTGCCCCCTTCGGCTTCCCCCCATGCCCTGCGCCATTCTTTTGCCACCCACCTGTTGGGCAATGGCGGCGATTTGCGCACCATTCAGGAACTGCTGGGCCATGCCTCCCTTTCCAGCACCCAGATTTATACCCGTATGGATAGCGAACATTTGCTCAACGCATTTCAAAAGGCCCACCCCAGAGCCTGACCCTGTTTTTGCTGTCATATCTCTTTACAGCTTTTGAGTCGGCCTCGAAAGATTGACAAACTCAGCGATGCATCCTTAAAAATTACGATAATCTTCAAACTGAAGCAAAATTTTCAACCGCGTATTGAAAAATCTATAAATTAGCAACATTGGAACAATCCCATGATACCCAGAAAAAAATCATTGAAAAGCAGGTTCGGAAAAATCGCATTGGCTTTAATCGTTGTGGCACCGTTTTCCCTCACCCCCGCCATGGCCATCAACTTTGGCAACAACACCAGTGAATGGGCATATGACGGAGAATGCGACGACCCCCGTTTCATCGGTCAGGGCATGGCTGAAATTCTTCTGGAAGAAGATGCTTTTGCGGACGCTTCGGATTGCAAATCCCTTTATAACAAGGGGGCAATTGTATTGCGCGGTTCAGGAGGAACAAAAACCGGAGGCTCGCGATTCGGCGACAACTCCAGCCGCTGGGCAAACGATGGTGAATGTGATGATCCACGTTTTTATGGTTCCGGCATGGCCGAAACGCTATTGGACGAAGACCTTGGCCGGGACGCCAATGACTGTATGGCCCTTTACAATTCAGGACAAATTGACTGGCGCTAAAGCCTTTTGAAATAAAGCCTGAAAAATAAAGTCGCGAAATCAACACCCCCCGCATTGGCCACATTTGTTGCGCCAATGCACTTGCGCGCGTTTGTAAATGCCCGCGTTTGTGAAAGGCGAGCATTTTGGAACTGGACCCCCTCACCGCTCAAACGCGCAAACGCCAAAAATATGCCAACACGATGTTTGGCTATATTATTGGGGCACTGGGTGCATCCTTTTTTGCCACCAAAGGCATTGTTATCAAGCTGGCACTGATGGAGGGGGTGGGTGTCGTCACAACCCTGACCTGGCGCATGATTATTGCCGTGCCCATTTTTGCGTTGGTGGGGTGGCTGGGATATCGCGACAAAAAATTCAAAAATACCCACTTCCGCGTCCCCCCCGGGGCCGCGCTGAAGGCCGCAGGTGTTGGCGCTATCGGATATTATCTGGCCTCATATCTGGATTTTGCCGGTTTGGAATTTATCACCGCCCAGCTCGACCGGTTGATATTGATGACATCGCCGATTTTTGTTGTCCTGATCAGCGCCATCATCAACAAACGCGCCATCGGTCTGAAAACCATTGGCGCACTGATCATGTCCTATCTGGGTCTGGCGGTAATATTCTGGCAGGATCTGGCCCTTGACGGCGCCAATGTCATCACCGGCGCGCTCCTGGTTCTGGGGGCGGCCATTGCCTATGCCATTTACCAGATATTGGCCAAACCACTGATCGATCAGATGGGTGCACGCCTGTTCACCTCCATCGCCATGTCCGCAGCGGGTATTTTGATTATGATTCAATTTGCCTTCACCCATCAGCTTTCCGACCTTCTGGTCAGCGAATTTGCCTTTATTCTCATGTTGGCCA
>WFOP01000140.1 GCA_015487985.1 Hyphomicrobiales bacterium | reverse complement strand
TTGCGCTCTGAAATTGTGTCATTACGGCGGGTTTCAGATCGGCTGGATGCGTGGTTGATCTGGCATGAAAACAGTTTGCCTGAAAAGGGTGCATGGAACCAGATTGCAGGAGAAATCGGGGTCAGCCCTGAAGCGCTTTATCGCGAACTTGCCCGGCGCCGATAGGTCTTGCCCGCCATTGTGAATTCATGGCATCATCGGCAAATACCGGCAAAAATCATATTGGAAATCACATGAGACTTGAGGGCAAAACGGCAATTGTAACCGGGGGAGCTTCGGGTTTTGGCGCCGGTATTGTGCGCAAATTTATCACCGAAGGGGCGCGGGTGATGATCGCGGATATCAACGGGGAGGGGGCCGAGGCGCTGGCGGGGGAACTGGGGCAGCAAAGTGTTGCCCGGCGCGTTGATGTGGCGGAGGGGCCAAGCGTTGCGCAGATGATGCAAAGTGCCATTAAAGAGTTTTCGCGGGTGGATATTGTGGTGAACAATGCCGGTGTCACCCACCTGCCCAATGCGCTTGAGGAGATAAGCGAGGCGGATTTTGACCGGGTTCTGGCCATCAATGCCAAGTCGGTTTATCTCAGCGCCAAGCATATTATTTCCCATATGAAGGGGAATAAAGGCGGCGTGATATTGAACGTGGCCTCTACCGCCGGGGTGTCGCCGCGCCCGCGCCTGAGCTGGTATAATGCCTCAAAGGGCTGGATGATTACCGCAACCAAATCCATGGCGGTTGAACTGGCCCCGTTCGGTATCCGGGTAAATGCCATCAACCCGGTTGCTGGCGAAACCCCGCTTTTGCAGAGCTTCATGGGGGAGGATACGCCAGAAATCCGCGCCAGATTCTTGTCGACAATTCCCTTGGGGCGGTTTTCTCAACCTGAAGATATGGGCAATGCGGCGTGTTTTTTATGTTCGGATGAAGCGAGCATGGTTACCGGGGTCGCGATGGAGGTGGATGGGGGGCGGTGTATTTAGGCGCGTTTTGTTTGTTAAAGGGGATGGTTTTTCAGAAAAGCAGTGATGGATTTTGCCACCTTTTGCGGGTTTTCCCAATGAATGGAGTGGGCAATATTGTCCAGCGTTTCAAAGGTGATGTCGGGCAGGGTGCTTAAGGCTTCTTTTACTACATCGGGGGGAAAGGCGCGGTCGAGCTGTCCGGTAATTGAGAGAACCGGGGCGCGTATGTCGCTTAGAGCCAGGGGCTTGATGCTTTGAAACATTTTAACCTGACGCTGGAAATTTTCAGGGGATTGGCGATATTGATAAGAAGCGGCGGCGGTGGCGGCGGCGTTGAGCGCTTTTTCAGACGGGAAATAATTTGCAGAAAAGATGGCCGGCAACATGCGTTTATACCATTCAACCGGGGCCATGTCAGATTTGCAGAGTTTTAGCATTTCTTCAAAATATTGAATGGATTCTTCACTTGGAACGGTTCCGGCTGCCAACGTGACAAGTGCACCAACCCTTTGGGGAAAAGCTTTGGCCAGCCGAAGCCCGATCAAGCCGCCAAGGGAATGGCCTGTAATGTGGGCGCGCTTGATTTGGTAATGGTCAAGGACGGAAGCCGCGTCGGCAACCATATCATCAATGCTCCAGCTTTGAATTTGTGATTGTGTACGCCCGGCCCCGCGATTGTCAAAATTCAACAGGGTGAAATTTTGTTCCAATAGCGGGCCAAGCGGTGCCCATGAAGCCGTATCGCTCATCATGCCCGCGATCAAAAGCACGGGGGGACCGCTGCCTTGCATGGTGGTGAAGATTTGCGCATTTTGAACGTTGGCATAAGTCATCTGGAACTTCTTTGTGATGTCGCATCTTGGATGTAAGGTAGTCTAGGAGGGGAGAGGAATTATGTCATGGGATTATTTGGGCAATGAAGTTACCGGCGCAGATAGGGGCACGCTGGCGGGCATAAATGATTTTATCGGCGGGTTTCTGGGATATCAGAAGCGGGCGGTCAATGTTTTGGCGGCAGCGGACAATGACCCGGAAAATGTCCTGGCAAATGTTTATTC
>WFOP01000139.1 GCA_015487985.1 Hyphomicrobiales bacterium | reverse complement strand
GCCAAATCTCAATTAGGGGCGGGGGTGATTGTGCCAAAATCCGGCACCGTTTTTGTATCCGTGCGCGATAGCGACAAAACCAAAACCCTGGCCCATGCGATGAAAAAGCTGGAAAATGCCGGGTTTTCCATCATTGCAACGGGCGGCACCATGCGCTTTTTGGCTGAAAACGACGTCACATGCGCCAAGATCAATAAAGTGCTTGAGGGACGCCCCCACATTGTGGACGCCTTGAAAAACAATCAGGTGCAACTCGTTATCAATACCACCGATGGCAAAAAGGCCGTATCGGACAGCCGGGCAATCCGCCGTTCCGCATTGCTTGAAAAAGTGCCCTATTATACCACAATTCCAGGGGCAATCGCCGCAATTAAAGGCATTATTGCCTATCAGTCCGGAGAGTTGCAGGTACGCCCGTTGCAGGACTATCTGCAAACCCCAACGATTTGATTTCAAGCGCAATCAGGGTTGAACTTAAGGCCCTTCAACCCTGATTGAGCGAAGATTTTTCCCCTTCAGGTTTGAACAATGGTCTTTTGCTAACGGCCAAATCCCCCCCCAACCTGCTCACTTTCGGCCACAATCACGAATTTGCGCGCCTCTTTTTTCCAAAATCGGCTGGGATTCGCACTGCTCAAAATGGTATTTTTGCCACCAAATTCCCGCTGATTTGCTGGAGATATTGGACAACCCCGCCTCAAAAAGGCGTTTTTTTGGCTTTTGTTATTGAAGAAATTCTCGTTTGGCGTTACAAAGCGCCATTGAATTTTGCGGTACAATGATGACGCTATACAAGACACCCGTGTCTGCTTGCATCAAACTCCACTAATTCGATGTAATATAGACCGCCCCGTTTTGGGGCAAATAATCGCATTATAGCGAAAGGCACTACGAATATGGCAACCGGCACCGTTAAATGGTTCAACGGCCAAAAAGGATTTGGCTTCATTCAACCCGACGAAGGTGGAGCAGACGTTTTTGTTCACATCTCCGCGGTTCAACGCTCTGGCATGACTGGCTTGGACGAAGGTCAAAAAATCAATTATGAAGTTGTACAGGATAGCCGCACAGGCAAATCTGCAGCTGATAATCTGACAGACGCTTCATAAAAAGACATCCTTTGGGCCAATTGCGGCTTGAACTTGATCGAATAATCTGGCGCCGAGGTATCCCCGGCGCCTTTTGCGTTAAAAAAGTACCCCATCAAAACAAAATCGCATTTATAAGATACCTCTTGAACTTTCAGTTTTACACTCCATTTGGACAATCTGGTAACACTAGCAAAAGAATATCGTTATGGAAAAAATTCCTCTGACACCCAGTGGTCATGCACGGCTCAAAGAAGAGCGCGAACGCCGCACAGCCATTGATCGGCGCGAAATTGTTGCCGCAATCGCTGAAGCGCGCGCCCATGGTGACTTATCGGAAAATGCCGAATACCATGCGGCAAAGGAACAGCAAAGCCTGAACGAGGGTCGTATTCTGGAACTGGAGTCGATTTTGGCATTGGCTCAGGTCATCGACCCCACCAGTATTTCCGGCGACACAATCAAATTTGGCGCCACGGTTGAACTGGTGGATGAAGACACCGAAGAAGAAAAAACCCTGCAAATCGTTGGCAATCCGGAGGCCGATGCAAATGCGGGAAAAATTTCCATTTCTTCCCCCATCTCCCGCGCCATGATCGGCAAGGAAGTGGGCGACACAATTGAAGTGGCCGCACCGGGCGGGTCAAAAACCTATGAAATTCTCAAGGTGGAATATATCTAAGGCATGCCTGCCAAAAGCATGCCCTCGGGCTCGCCCCGTGGATAGCACCGGTTTTGAGATAAAAGACATGGCGTTAAACAAAAGGATAAAGCATGTTGGGTGAATACGGTTGAACGCAACATGCTTCACCTCTGTGCCCTGCCTTCATGCATGGGCGCGAATTGTGCCACTGCGCCCTTGAATTTGCGCCCGCAACACCTTTATCTAATGATAAATATCATTCAGGCAGTCTCATGCCGATAAAGGACAAATCATGCATACCAAAACGATCATCATCGGGTCCGGCCCCGCCGGATACACAGCAGCAATTTATGCGGCCCGCGCCATGCTTGAGCCGGTTATCATTGAAGGCATTCAGCCCGGCGGACAGCTCACCATCACCGAAGATGTAGAAAACTATCCCGGCTTTGCAAAAGCCGTTGGCGGCCCGTGGCTCACCGAGCAAATGAAGTTACAGGCTGAAAATGTCGGTACAAAAATCATCAAGGACATCATCGTGGATGTGGATTTTTCCAGCACCCCCTTCAAACTGACCGGCGACAACGGCACAAATTATACAGCTGACAGCGTTATTATCGCCACCGGGGCACAGGCCAAATGGCTGGGTCTGGAATCGGAGGAAAAATTCAAGGGATTTGGCGTCTCCGCCTGCGCAACCTGCGACGGTTTTTTCTACAAGGATAAAAAGGTTCTGGTAATTGGCGGGGGCAATACGGCGGTTGAAGAAGCCCTCTTCCTCACCAAATTTGCCTCAGAAGTTGTTGTTGTGCACCGTCGTGATGAGCTTCGCTCCGAGAAAATCCTGCAAAAACGCCTGTTCAAAAACCCCAAAATCACCATGATGTGGGACACCCAGCTTGAAGAGGTGCTCGGCACTGACGGCCTGATGAAAAGTGTCACCGGGGCCAAACTGAAAAATGTCAAAACCGGCGAAATCACCGAAATTGAAGCCGACGGGATTTTTGTTGCAATCGGGCACGCG
>WFOP01000138.1 GCA_015487985.1 Hyphomicrobiales bacterium | reverse complement strand
TGGCCTGAGCCAAGGGAAGAAACCAGTTGCTTAAGGGCAAACATTTCTTCAACCCCGGCCAGATCACCGGCGATTGCGCCGACTTTGCTACCAGCCTTCCTGGTGGCGCGGGCGACGGCCTTGAAGGCCTCTTCCCAGCTTGCCGCAGTCAGTTTGCCGTTTTTGCGCACATAGGGGATATCCAGACGCTGGGATTTCAATCCATCCCAGATGAAACGGGTTTTGTCGGAAATCCATTCTTCGTTGATGTCTTCATTCAGGCGCGGCACCATGCGCATGACTTCATTGCCGCGCGTGTCCACGCGAATGTTGGAGCCAACCGCATCCATAACATCAATGCTGTTTGTTTTGTTCAACTCCCACGGACGGGCAGAAAACGCGTAGGGTCTGGAGGTGAGCGCACCGACCGGGCACAGGTCAATCACGTTGCCCTGTAACTCGCTGGTCATGGCTTTTTCCAGATAGGTGGTGATTTCAGCGTCTTCGCCGCGCCCGATAAGGCCCAGTTCGGAAATGCCTGCCACCTCGGTGGTAAAACGCACACAGCGCGTGCAATGGATACAGCGGGTCATGATGGTTTTCACCAATGGGCCGATATATTTATTTTCCACCGCACGCTTGTTCTCTGTATAGCGGGAATTGTCGATGCCATAGGCCATGGCCTGATCCTGCAGATCGCACTCCCCCCCCTGATCGCAAATGGGGCAATCCAGCGGATGGTTGATGAGCAAAAACTCCATCACCCCTTCGCGGGCCTTTTTGACCATCGGGGTGTTGGTGAACATTTCGGGCGGCTCACCATTGGGGCCGGGGCGCAGGTCTTTAACCCCCAACGCACATGAAGCCTGGGGCTTGGGCGGTCCGCCCTTGACTTCCACCAGACACATGCGGCAGTTGCCCGCGACACTCAAGCGCTCATGGTAACAAAAACGCGGGATTTCAGCGCCTGCGACTTCCGCCGCCTGCATCAGTGTGAAGTGATCGGGCACTTCAACCAGTTCGCCATCTACCTTGATTTGCGCCATTTGCTCAAACCACCCTATTCTGCCGCGATCGAGGGCACAGCGCCCTCTGAATCGGAATTGTAGGAATATTCATCAATCCGGGCTTCAATCACCGGACGGAAATTTTTAATCAGCCCCTGAATGGGCCAGGCTGCCGCATCGCCAAGGGCGCAGATTGTATGCCCTTCAATTTGCTTGGTAACTTCAAGCAACATGTCGATTTCACGCTTTTGGGCACGCCCCTCAACCATGCGCTCCATCACCCGCATCATCCAGCCAGTGCCTTCGCGACACGGGGTGCACTGGCCACAGCTCTCATGCTTGTAAAATGCAGAAAGTCGCCAGATCGCCTTGATGATATCAGTGGAATTGTCCATGACGATCACCGCCGCCGTGCCAAGGGATGAGCCAACTTCTTTCAGCCCGTCAAAATCCATTACCGCATCGGGCATCATGTGTCCGGGCACACAGGGCACTGAGGAGCCGCCCGGAATAACCGCCAGCAGATTATCCCAGCCGCCGCGAATACCGCCACAATGCTTGTCAATGAGTTCGCGAAAGGTAATGCCCATTTCCTCTTCAACGGTGGCGGGGGCGTTTACATGGCCAGAAATGCAGAACAGTTTCGTGCCGGTATTTCCTTCGCGGCCAAATCCTTCAAACCAACTGGCTCCCCGACGTAAAATGTCGGGCACAACAGCGATGGATTCAACATTGTTGACCGTGGTGGGATTACCATAAACCCCCATGCCGGCAGGAAATGGCGGCTTGAGGCGGGGCTGGCCCTTTTTGCCTTCAAGACTTTCCATCAGCGCGGTTTCTTCGCCGCAAATATAGGCCCCGGCCCCGTGATGGACAATTATATCCAGATCCCAGCCGTGCTTGTTGTTCTTGCCGATGAGCTTTGCTTCATAGGCTTCTTCAACGGCGCGTTCAAAGGCGAGGCGCTCACGAATGAATTCACCGCGTATATAAACAAAGGCCAGATGTGCATCCATGGCGCGCGAAGCCAGCAGACATCCCTCCACCAGCAAATGGGGATCATGGCGCAAAATTTCGCGGTCCTTACACGTTCCCGGCTCGGATTCGTCGGCATTGACCAACAGGTAGTGGGGCCGGCCATCGCTGACTTTTGGCATGAAGGACCATTTCAAACCCGTGGGAAACCCGGCGCCACCCCGACCACGCAGGCCGGAGGCCTTGACTTCGTTGGTAATCCAGTCACGCCCCTGATCCACAAAGCCCTTGGTGCCATCCCATGCGCCGCGCGCTATGGCGCCCTGAAGGCCAACATCACCCTGCCCGTAGAGGTTGGTGAATATGCGATCTTTATCCTGCAACATATTTCATTCCCCTATTTCGGCTTCTTGCCAAACACGCGGACATATTCATCCTCGCCCATGGCCAGTGCTTTAGCCTGTTTTATCCACTCATCGCGGTCAATGCGGCCCTTGAAGCTCAAGGCATCGTCCAATGCGCTTACATCTTTTTTTGTAAATTTGGCGACCTGATCAAACCGGGTCACGCCAAATGCGTTCAGCTTTTTCTCCAGAACCGGCCCAACGCCGCTGATAAGCTTGAGGTCATCGGCTTTGCCGGCAGGTTT
>WFOP01000137.1 GCA_015487985.1 Hyphomicrobiales bacterium | reverse complement strand
GTTTCAACATTTTTCAGCAATTTCAGCAGATCGTCATTCATCGGATCACTCATAGCAGTTTCTTCAGTGTTTTTTTGGCCGCATGGATGTGAAAGGAAACCGTGGATTCCCGACATTCCATAATTTCAGCCACCTGGGCATGGGTTTTCTCCTCCCCATAAACCAGCAACATCGCATCGCGCTGACGGTCCGGCAACGCGCGCACGGCGGCCCATAATTCGCTGGTCAATGCACTTTGTTCCTGACTTGGTGCGATTTGTGCCATCGCAGTTTCCCTCAGATCCCTGGCCTGTTTGGCCTGACGCATGCGAAACCGTTGCAAATCATGTACCGCGTTGATCACCACCCGATAAAGCCAGGAGGAAAACGCCGCCCGCCCGTCATAGGTTTTCAATATGCGCGCCAGCTTCACGCACACATCCTGGGTCACATCTTCAGCGTCTTCCCTGTTGCCGCACCATTTGAAAGCCGTTGCAAATACAAAGTCATATTGCGCCTCGATCAGGTTTGCAAAGGCGGCCCGATCCCCGTCAATCGCTGCCCGCGCAAGCGCCTTCATATCCTCACCTTTGGATGAAGAAATATCAGAACCCGCCTCTGCAACAGCCACTCCCGGCATGGGTTTTTCGCTCAATTTTTGTCTTTCAATTACAGGTTAGACGTTTTGTCAGAGCAAATCCTTGGGTGCCAATTGCGGTTTTTTATTAGGCGGCAAAAACCGCCGGCACCGCCTGGGCAATAAACCCGCCACCAAGCACCTGGGTTTGTTCGTCCCCATCGGCATAAAACACACAGGCCTGCCCCGGCGAAATCCCGTGTTCCCCGGCAATCAACGTCACAAACACCTCACCATCAATCACCTGCAACACCGCTTCCTGGGGCGCGCGGGTCGAGCGGATTCGCGCTTCAATGGCCAGACCATTGCCCGATGCCATGGCACTTAACTCTTTTTCCCCCAGCCAGTTCACATCCCGCAACCGCACCCGATAGGTTTTGAGCGCAGCATGAGGCCCCACCACCACCTGCCCCTTTATCGGGTCCAGCTTTATCACATAAAGCGGCTCCCCCGCAGCAATGCCAAGACCGCGCCGTTGCCCGATAGTGTAATTAACCACCCCCTTGTGCCGACCCAGCACCTTGCCATCCAGATCAACAATATCGCCACTGGCCAGCGCCTCGGGGTGAATTTGGGCAACAATATCCACATAGCGCCCCTGAGGCACAAAACAGATATCCTGACTGTCATGCTTGTCGGCAATTTCAAGGCCCATTTCGCGCGCCAGTTGGCGCACATCATCCTTGCCCATGCCCCCCAGCGGAAACCGCAAAAATTCCAATTGCTCGGGGGTAGTGGCAAACAAGAAATAGCTTTGGTCGCGCTCAGCATCAAGCGGGCGCAACATCCGGCGTTGCCCATCCACCAGCTTTGACTGGATATAATGCCCGGTGGCCAGCGCCATGGCATCCAGATCCTTGGCCACCGCCATCAGATCAAGAAATTTCACCGTCTGATTGCAGGTAATGCACGGCACAGGGGTTTCCCCCTCCACATAGGAGTTGGCAAACGGATTGATCACGGCCTCTTTGAAACGCTGTTCGTAATTCAACACATAATGAGGAATATCAAGCATCGCCGCCACCCGTTTGGCGTCGTGAATATCCTGGCCCGAACAACAGGCCCCCTTGCGATGAATGGCCTCCCCATGGTCATAAAGTTGCAGGGTGACCCCCACCACATCATAGCCCTCTTTGGCAAGAATTCCCGCCACCACCGACGAGTCCACACCCCCCGACATGGCCACCACCACCCGGCAATTTTCAGGTGCGCCTGGCAGACCCAGACTGTTTAGTTGTTCACTCATTTTCTTCTCGTGTTCGTTTGGGGTAAAGGCCCAGACCAATCAGAATATTGGCACAAATAGAGCATTCTCTGGTCAAATACAATCAGTTGGCTTTTGTCGGCAAATCAGCCTCCACCACCACCATTCTCACCCCGAACGCACAAAGCCCCATGCCCGCCAGCTGTATCCAGCTCAAGGTTTCCCCAAACAAAAAGAACGCGATGATCGCGGTGGACGCAGGCACCAGATATAACAGGGACGAGACTTTGGAAACACTTCCCTCCCGGATCAGGATCATCAACAAGAATATCGAAACGATCGAAAGCACGACCACCAGCCAGACAAAGGCAAAAATCAGCTCGCCATTCCAGTCAAACACAAAGTTTTCAAACACCAGCGCATAAAGAAAAACCGGGATCAGCGCCCCCCCGTATTGCCAGATTGTTCCGGTGCGCAAGGGCACGTCAGCTGCAAATTTTTTCTGATAAACCGTGCCCATTGTGGAGGCCAAAGTCGCCCCGATCAGCACCATGACATTGGTTGGATTGATGCCCATATCACCAAATTCTATCTTTGGCGCAATCACCAGAACCAGCCCCAAAACCCCAATTCCCAAACCCATCCAATGGCGTCTTGAAATAACTTCCCCCAAAACAAACCCGGCCAAAACCGCCACCAACAGCGGTTGCAAACCAACAATCATTGCAGAAATTCCCGCAGGCAACCCACGATCAATGGCCCAGAAAACCGCCCCCAGATATATGCCATGCAGCAGCACCCCAACAACCATGGAGTGCAACGCCACCCTCAGTCCCGGCCACGGTGCCCGCGCCAATAAAACCATAATCAGCAGCACCAGAATCGCCAGAACAAACCGCACCGACAAAAATGACATGGGTTCGGCATGGGGCATGCCAAGTCGCGCGCCGATAAACCCCGTCGACCAAAGCACCACAAAAAGGCCCGGAAAATAACGCGTCATCAAAGGGCTTTCATTTTTTCAACAATATCAGAATACCCCTCCCCTTACCGCGCCATTGCAATTTTCTCAACCACAACAAAACCGGCACACAACTGGGCACTTTTTGCCCCGTTAGCGACATTATTGCCGGGATTTCATCCCAATTCATCCGAAAACCGCAAACCTCAATCGCCCTAACCAATTGAAACAAAAGAATTTTTGTCCATCTTCTCAAACTGGCAAGCCCCTTGCATAGGTCTGGGGTGAACATAAGCGCCAGTTGGCTCAAAAGGACTTTTGTAGGCTTGAACCAGAATTTTAACATTGCAGTACCCGGCGCCACCTCAGGTATTGATGCCCTGATGGGGGGCACCGGTCGTACAAACAAAGCCCCCGAGGGCCTGTTTTCCTCGCTGGTCTCTGTTCTTGGCGGCAATGGAACCCCCAAAATCTCTGATCTGGTTCAAATCGGCGCCCCTGCCCAAACCGGGGAAGCCTGGATTAACCTGCAAATGGGGGATGCCTCCCTTTCCCTGAGTTCCCAAGCTTTGACCACCGCCATGTCACCTGAAAAAATGGCGTCCATGGTGCCCGGTATGCTCGAGGAGTTGCAACTGGATGATATGGCACGGCAAGGGTTGGCAAATCTGGGCGAGACCGTGCGCGAGGCCATTGAAACACCGCAAAACGGCGCTGCCGCCCCACAAAATCCCGCTACCTTAACAAACAGCGCGATGCTTGGACTTCAGGAAATTGCACAGCAAACCGGCGCACCTCAGGCCCAGCAAACTGCCGCCCAACTGCTGGCACAGGCCCAAGCCAGCACCAATGCACAACTGAACAACAACGCCCAGCCCGGCACTGCCAATTCTGCCAGCGCACTGCCGGATGAAAATCTGCAACCCCCGGCATTGGCCAAAGCCCTTAGCGGACAAAATCAGGGGACAGGAACCCCCCTGACCGCCGAGCAGTTAGCCAGCCGCGATTCCCTTGCCGCCCAGTTGCAACGCCAGATGACTTCCAACACCGAGCAACAGCAATTGCGTGAGCAGGCCCGTGTCGCCTCCGCCACTCAAAACACCACAGCTTCCGGCCAGAACAGCAGCGCACCAAACACCGCCGCCAATTCAGGCACACCAATGCCCGCCGGATTTGCCGCCTCTCTTTCCCAATTGCCTTTTGTGCAGACCCGCGAAGTATTGACACAGGCCACCGACCCCGCTTTGCTGGCCCAGACCAGCGGCCAAACCGCCGCCCAGCGCGAACAGGCCATGTTGTTTCAGCCGGTCAAAGCCGCCTATCAAAGCCCTAAAATCAACCTCCCCCACATGGCAGTTGCCATTGCGCGCAATTTTAACGCCGGCACCAACAATTTCCAGATCCGTCTGGATCCCGCAGAACTGGGCCGCGTCAATATTCAGCTAAGCCTTGATGAAGGGGGCAATGTTCACGCAAAGATGCTCGTGGAACGTCCCGAAACGCTGCAATTGCTGCAACAGGATGCACGGGCGCTGGAACGCGCGCTGTCCCAGGCCGGACTTGATGGCAAGGGTGCCAATCTTGAATTTTTCCTCAATGAAAATCCGTTTTCCGGCGATGGCTTCAATAATTCTGAAAATGACGCAGAAACACAGCACAACAAAGACGACCAATCGGATACCTCCAACACCCCCGACACCGCCATTGCAGCCTATAAGGGGTCAATAAGTCCGGGCGGTGTTTCGTTATGGATATAGTTTTGGATATTAAAGGACACCATTATGGCCATTAGTGCAATTGACAACGTTGGCTCTTCGTTAACCAACTCGCGCAAATCCATCGCCGAAAATTTTGACACCTTTTTATCCCTGCTCACCACGCAGCTGAAAAACCAGAACCCCATGGACCCGCTCGATACCAATCAGTTTACCCAGCAGATGGTTCAGTTCACCTCGGTTGAACAGCAACTCAAAACCAATGAATTCCTTGAAGCGCTCACCCTTTCAGCCAGCAACGGGGCCAACACCGAAGCGGTCGCCTTTATCGGCAAAAACATTTCCGCATCCGGCGCCAATGCATCCCTGAGCGGGGGCGGTGCCAGTTGGAATTTCACTGCCAGCCGCAGCGCCCCTGAAACAAGCATTTCCATTCGAGATGCCAACGGAAACGTGGTTTTCACCGAAGATGTGTCCCTCGCCAGCGGCAATGGCCAATATGTATGGGACGGTAAAGACAATGCCGGCAACCAGTTGACCGATGGCAATTATTCCATTTCCATCGCCGCTAAAGACGCCAATGGCAGCCATGTCACCGTCACCACGCAAATCACCGGAACCGTTTCGGGCGTAGACCTTTCAGGCAGTGAACCCGTGCTGCTCGTGGATGGTGCGGCGGTGAAACTTTCTTCGGTTCAATCGGTTCAGGCCGTCGCTTAAAACCAATCTCAAATTCATTCAATTAGACCGCTACCCAGTACACCCAGGGCGGCGGTTTTTCTTTTGGACAACCCTTAACCAAGGCTAAACAACCGCTTAGGCAATTATTTACTCAAACGCGCTAGCTTAAACCCATCGAAGGTCAATTGAGTTTGTGAGTAGTATGACCGTACAAATGCGTCCAAGAGTAAAATATGTGATCGGCCCTGACGGGTCACCCCTGACAATTGCCGATCTTCCCCCCCCGACTACCCGTCGCTGGGTAATCCGGCGCAAGGCCGAAGTGGTTGCCGCTGTGCGCGGTGGCCTGCTTTCCCTTGATGAAGCCTGCACCAGATATACCCTGAGTGTAGACGAGTTTCTCAACTGGCAGGCCGCCATTGATAAACACGGGCTGGCGGGTCTGCGCACCACATGGATACAGCATTACCGCGAGGGCTGATCCCCAACGCATATATGCTGAGCACCCCTCTTATCCGACAAGCAATTGACGGATGAGGGCTTTTGCCTGTTCCAAATATCGCCCGTGCACAAAAAGTCTGGTCAGCACAATTTTGTCCTGCTAACTTCATCAAATGTTTGACTATACACTTCTTCACTGGACGACATTTTTTGCCGCCGCAATCCTGCTCAACCTGTCCCCCGGACCCGATATTGCTTTCATTCTGGGCCAAACGGTACGAGGCGGAAAAAAATCCGGCTTTGCCGCCATGCTGGGCATCTGGACCGGGGCATTTGGCCATGTGCTGATGGCCGCTGCCGGTTTATCAGCAATTCTGGCCACCTCCGCCACAGCCTTTTCCATCGTCAAATGGGCCGGTGCCGCCTATCTCATCTGGCTGGGAAT